>CAYGZI010000019.1:0-20805 GCA_964354245.1 uncultured Planctomycetaceae bacterium | reverse complement strand
AAGCCCTCGGTCACGAAATGGGAAAACAGCGACCGCTTCTGCTTCTGGGCGTACAAGACGCGCGAGACCTCCAGCGGCCGGCTGCACGACAGGACCCAAAGGGCCGGGTCGTCGATCTGCTTGACGGCTCCTTTCAACAGACGGGGAAACTCGTTGACCGCCATGCCCAAGCGCGGGTCGGACGCGATGTGGTTGCAGTCCAGGAGCACCAGCTTGAGCCTCGCCCGGCACTTCCTTACCTGCTCAAGAACGGTCTCCAGCGACAGTCGCCCTTTGGCCGCAGGGTCCGACTCGCCGCCCGGGGCCTCTCCAAAAAAGTAGTCGCTGCAAAGCAGGTAGGGCTTGCCGCCCTCAGAGACCCCGTGTGCGCTCACGTAGAGAATGAGGACCTCTTTGGGCGAGAGCCGCTGGAACGCGCTGTCGAGCCCCTTGAGGGTCTCGGAACGCTCAAGTAGATCGAGGACCTCCGGGCGTTGCCCGGGCGAGGAGGCCCTAAACTCCGCCACGTCGTCCGAAGAAAACGGCACGGGCGCCAGCGCGATGCGGTACCCGGTCACCGGCAGCACGGCCAGTTGCACGCCGGGCGGGCTTCTCAGCCAGAGCCAGACCAGCCACGCGAATAGCCCCGCCAGACCCAAGAAGCCCGCAGTCAGCAGCACTCGCAGGACGTGCTTCTGCCTGCGCGGCGCATCGCTCGGGCGGGCCCGGGCCCGCCAATCCGGGGTTGGAGAAGAGGGTTTTCTTGGAGCGGCCATCGCCAACGCCCTTTGCGGCTAGGGAGACGCTTCCTCGTCCAGACCGATGGTGTATTCTAAGCGGCGATGGGGCGAAGAAGTAGCCAGGGTTCAGGGTTCGGGGTTCAGGGTTCAGAGCCGGGCCGTGTCGGCCCGGCAGCGTGGCGCCCAACTAATCCGACGCGACTACGAACTGCTGCGACGCTTCTACTTTGCCGTAAAGTTCCAGCGTGTCGTAGGTTACGGTCGCAGTGAACGCTTCCTGCTTACCGGCCAGTTTCAGGTCCTTCGGCACTCGCCACGAGTACCCGCACGTCCCCCCTCAGCCAAAGCGCATCTTGCCCTTGGCGATCTTCGCCCCCGCGGCGTTGGTGATGACCACCATCGGGTCGAGGCTCGCGTACTGGGGTACCGCGATCTCCTTGCCATCCCACGATGTCACCTTCCTTTCCCCCGTTTTGCGTCTCTTATCGTTTAGGCCCGTGATCCTCACGCCGAGCACGGGATCGATCAGCGTGGCCTCGATCTGGACTTCGTCGCCGGGCTTGAAGTTCTCTTTGCCCGGCTTGGAGAAAGACACCTTAGGCTTGTTGACCAACTCGAAAACGTAGGGCTTGTCCTTGCGGATTTGAATTGGGAACGTGGGCGGCCCGAGCACTGGGACGGCGTCGTCTCCCGTCATCCGGAGGTCCACAACGCCCACCAGCAGATCTCCCAGTTGCACGTCCAGCCCGTCTATGACATAGTCCCCGACGGGCAGGCGAACCTCTCGCGGCCGTTCGGCCAGCCGATCGCGCCAGGCGTATTGTGGAGCAGCGAAAAAGACGTCCTTGTCGGACAGGAACAACCCGCGCATCGCCAGCTTATCCGCCTTCCGGCCGCCGGCGCCGATCGTGAACACCCCGAAGTCTCCCCGGTACGGCCGCACCGTAAGCGCGTCGCCGGCGGGCGTCGACGAAAAAGCATAGAGCTGGCCGTCGATTTCGGGCATCTCGCCGAGTGCGAGGGACTCCGGCGTCGCTCCCTTGCCGGCCGGCTTGGGCACGAGGAAAAGCCACGTGTATGGCGAGTCCCACCGGGCCGAGAGGACTTGGACTTGTTGCTGCGACAGAACGGCAGCGAACTCGTGCTTGCCGACGCGGATGTCCCCCTTCCATGCCGTTACAGGCAGCAGGGAGAGAAACGCCGCTCTCGGGCCGTTGAGCATGAGCCGGGGGACAAAGCGGATTGACCGTCGCCCGATCGGCGGGCCGTAATCCACCCAAATCGTCACACAATCGAAGCAGGTCCCGAACCCACCCTGCCGAAACGGTTCAACGGCACCGGACGGCGGGGACTTCATCGGCGTCACCACCGGGTCGTTCGTCAGGTCCAGGTCGCCGTTGAGGTCGATGTAGAGCCGGTCGTAGCGCCGCTTCGTCCAATCCGGTTTCGGTGCCGGCTGGCCTGAGGGACTGTCGCCCGGTCGCATCGGCGGCGATGCCTTTTCGCCCGCCGTTTCTGTCTCGCCCGATTCATCGACGACGAAGTGATACCTCTTTCCCGCGCGACGGTCGATGGGGTTCCCCTCCAGGATGAGCGTCCCGTAATACGGGCGGTCGGACTTCAGTCTTGGATAAGCTTTGACCTCCCGACTCGGCTCCGCGGTGCAATACAGATCGTTCATACTCGCGGAACGGCGGAGGAGCGTGTCCTCCTCCGATGCCTTCGCACTATCGGGTCGCTCCTCTTTCAGCAAGTCCAGGACATTGATCTCCTGCATCCTGAACGTAGCCGATTCATCCGTGTTCGGCTCTCGGCCTCCCACGGGGACGCGCAGCGACACGCACCAACAGACGAGCACGAGCCCGGCGGCCACCAGCCATCGTGTCTTCACAGCGATACCCACGGGTCCTTAAGCCGCCGGCCGCGGCCCCGCAGCGACGAGTTTCTTCCGCTTAGCGTCCACCGTCAGATTCATGCCTTCGAGAGTGCGTGCGCCAAGCAATAGGAGATCCCCCGGCTCGGCGAAGACCACTTCGTCGATCGTAAAGTGGCGGCCAATGCGGAGGATCGCGAAGCCGATGCTGCGGGTGACGACCTCGCCATTTGCCATGACAAACGTGAGGTCCTTCTTTTCCCTTTTGACTCCGATTCTCTCCAATGTCGTGGCCGGGACCCACGTGTTGTCGCTGCCCGTGTCGACCAGCAGTTTGGGCACGCGGACAGACTTAGACCTGTCCACCTGGTTCTCGACGGTGCAACTTGTGTAGAAGGTGCCCATGCCACTATGTTACCCGGTACGTCTTGGGTATTCAACAGACACCCCCTCTAGATAGGGGTCTTGGCAGTGCGGCGGTTCATCGTCGCTCTCTTGACCCGCCGAAGCCACGGTGGGGCAGGTTGGCAACCTGCCCCACAAGCGGCCACGAAAGCCGCGACCAGTCGCCGCACTCCGAATGGGCCAAGCTCTACCCGCCTCTTGCGTTTTACGCTCGACATGGTATAAGCGCGATAACTGTGGCCCGGCGACAGCCAGGCGGTATAATTTAGCTCTGCTCCGAGGGCTGGGCAATATGCACAATCTGCCGGTCCATTGGCACGAGGGCCTGTTCCTCCAGCCCCACCACCTCCAGACTGCCGACCGCTACTGGTCCGAAGCCCTCCAGACCTCCGAGCAGTGGGACCTCCACTACAACTACGGAGTCCGCCGGCTGGAATTCAGCCGCGAGGCCGTCGGCAACTACCAGTTTCAGCTCAACGTCTGCCACGCCCGGATGAAGGACGGCACGCTGGTGGCCCTGGACCCGGGCCAGGAGCCGGACCGCGTGGACCTGAAAGCGGCCTTTGCCGGGCAGTCCAAGGTCCTCGTCTACCTGGCGGTGCCCAAGCTGCAATTGGGCAGGGCGAACGTGGCTTCCGCCCGCTCCGGCCAGGCCCGTTACGTCGAAATCAGGCAGTCCGTCCAGGACGAAAGCGCCGGCGGCAACGAGCAAGAGATGGCCCTGCGGAACCTGAACGTCCGCGTGATGCTCTCCACGGAGGACTTGGCGGGCTACGAGGTGCTTCCGATCGCCCAGGTCGAGCGGGCGGGCGAGAAGGAGGCGGCCCCGCAGCTCGACGTGAGCTACATCCCGCCGGTCCTGGCCATCGACGCCTGGCCGCCGCTGGGTCGCGATATCGTCCGGGCGATCTACGACCTCATCGGCAAGAAGATCGAGGTGATGAGCGAGCAGGTGGTCAACCGCGGGATCACGCTGGTGAGCCAGGAGCCGGGGGACTTGGACCGGCTGATGATGCTGCACCAGTTGAACGCGGCGTATGCCACGTTGCACGTCTTGACGTTCGCATCGGGCATCCACCCGTTGTCGGCGTACGTGGAGCTGGTGCGAATCGTGGGGCAGCTCTCGCTTTTTGGCCCCCAGCGCAGGCCTCCCGAAATCCCGGTCTACGATCACGACGACCTGGCGAAGATCTTCTACTGGGTCAAGCGGCAGATCGAGCTTTTGCTGGAGAGCATTCGCGATTACGAGTACGAGCAGCGGTTCTTCATCGGGGAGGGGCACGGGTTGAAGGTCTCGCTGGAATCGCGGTGGCTCGGGGCCGATTGGCAGTGGTACGTGGGCGTGATGCGGGGGACCTTGACGCCGCAGGAGTGCATTGCCCTGCTGTCCCCCGGGGTACTGAATTGGAAGCTAGGGAGTTCGCGGCAGGTGGAGGCGCTTTTTAGGTATGGGCAGATTGGGGTGCAACTAACGCCGCTGACCCAGGCGCCGCATGCCCTGCCGCCCAGCAAGGACTGGGTCTATTACCAGGTCAGCCGGGGGAACGCCGCGTGGAAGGACGTGCATGAGACCGCGACGCTGGCCATGCGGCTCCAAGAGAGGCTGATCGTCAACCTGGACAACTTGCAGGGGGACCGCAAGTTGATTGTCGCTCACGGCGGCAAGCAGTCTACGCTCCAGTTCGCCTTGTTCGCCGTGCCGAATCCCAAATGACGGCCGTATCCCAAGTGACTGCTTCACCATGACGCCGGAATTTGCCAAAGCGGTTGACCCGGTTTTCCTGCACGTCTTCGGCCTGTTGGACCGGCTCGGGCGCGGCGTGCAGCCCTCGCCGGAGGAAGAGCGGCTCCGCGTCCGCGGCCTGATCGACCGGGCCGACGCCGATTGGGGGCATACTCCCGACAGCGAGCTGGCTAAGTATGCCCTCGTCTGCTGGATCGACGAGATGCTGGTCGCCGAGGCCCCCTGGCAAGGGAGCGAATGGTGGAAGAACAACTCGCTGGAGTGGGAGTACTTCAAGACGCAGGACCGCAGCGAGCAGTTCTATGTGAAGGCCAAGGAGGCATCCAGCCTGCGGCGCAAAGATGCCCTGGAGGTGTTTTACGTGTGCGTGGTGATGGGCTTCCGCGGCCTGTACCGGGACCTCAACCGGGCCGCCTCCTTTAGCGAGGCCCTGCAGCTTCCCCCGGACCTGGACACCTGGGCCCGGCAGGCCGCCATGGCAATCCAGCTCAAGCTGGGGCGCCCGCCGATCAGCGAGGTAAGTGTCCCGATCGAAGGGGCCCCGCCGTTGAACGGGCCGTTCTCGCTGATTTGGGCGTCGCTGGCGGGCTTGATCCTCACTGTGCTGACGGGGTTGGTCGCAACGTTGTTCCTCCCCTCCAAGTAACCTGCGCCGCAGAACCATGAAGAACCTCCTCTTTCAAGTCCTCCTCTTCCCGGTCAACTTGTTCAGGGCGATCATCAGCGCCCCGGGCAAGCTGTTGTCTTCGGGGCAGCGGGTGATGGGGATTTCGCTTCCGGCGCGGGCGGCGATCCTGGTGGCCGTCTTCCTGGTGATCTGCGCGGTGATTTCCTTTGTGCGTTTTGCCTACCGGGATGAGACGCCCTTTCTGCAGAGCGTCGTCAACAAGCGCTGGCTCGTCCTGTCGGTCGTGGTGCTGCTGGTGGTCATCCCGGTGGTGGTGTACTACACACTCAAGCTGTGGCTGGCCGGCGACATCTCGCCTTTCGAGGACATCGACATGGCGTGGAAGGCCGGGATCGACCAACTGGAGCGGAACGGCCTGGACATTGCGCAGGTCCCGATCTTTCTCATCTTGGGCTCGTCCGGGGAAGTCCAGGAGAAGGCCCTCTTTGCGGCCTCGCGACTGAGCCTCAATCTCCGCGAGGTCCCGCAAGGCCCTGCCGCCCTGCACTGGTACGCCAACCCGGACGCGATCTACATCGTCGCCACCAACACCAGCGGCCTGAGCCGGCTGGCGGCCGAGGCCCGAAAGGTGGCCGAGGAGGAGAAATCGCGGCCGGCAGGGTTCACGCCTCAACCGTCGGCGGGCTCCTCAATCCGTGGGACGATCGTGGCCGGCGGCCCGGAGCCCGGTTATGGCGCTATGAAACAGTCTGGGCCGCTGCCGGGCGAGCCGGGGCCCGCTTTGCCCCCGAGCGCGGACATCCGCGGCACGCTGGTCCCTTCGATCAGATCGTCCGACACGGGCACGATGATCCCCGCCGGCGGTCAGGCGGGCAGGGCCATCACGCTCCGCCCCGAGGAGGCCGCCGAGCAAGACCGGCGACTGGAATACCTGTGCTCGCTAATCCGCCGCGCCCGCCAGCCGATCTGCCCGCTCAACGGCATCTTGACGCTCCTCCCCTTTGGGCTCATCCAGCACGGCCCGCGCGAAGGCATTGAGATCCAGCGGACCCTCAAGCGCGACCTCAACACCATACTCCGCGTCTGCAAGGTCCGCTGCGCAGTGACGGCGTTGGTGGTCGGGATCGAGGAAGAGGCGGGCTTTCGCGAGCTGGTGCGTCGGGTGGGACGCGACCGCGCGGCGGTCCAGCGTTTCGGCAAGGGATTCTCGGTCAGCAATCCGCCGCTGCCCGAGCGCCTGGAGGCCCTCTGCGCCCATGCCTGCGGCGCGTTCGAGGACTGGGTCTACGCCCTGTTCCGCGAGAAGGACTCGCTGAGCAAGCCGGGCAACGTCAAGCTCTACTCGCTCCTGTGCAACATCCGGCGCAACGTGCAGCTCCGCTTGGGGAACATCCTCGTGGCTGCTTTCGGGTCGGAGCCGGAGCACGAGTCGCAAGGGGAGCCGCTCTTGTTCAGCGGCTGCTACTTCGCGGCCACCGGAGAGACCGAGGACCGCCAGGCCTTTGTCAAGGGGGTCTTCGATAAGCTTCCGGAGGAGCAGGCGGAGTTGCAGTGGACCGAGGCAGGCAAAGCGGAAGACGCGAAATATGAGAGTTGGGCCCAGGTCGTCTCGGCGTTTGACTTCCTTGCCTTGGCATCCCTGGTGGCTATAATCGTTTGGATTTTCTATCCGAGGTAGATGGTGACCTCGGCCCATCGAGTCGTCACAAGTCCTTGCTGGCCGGAAGGTTCGGGCGATGGCCTCTTCTCCGCGTGGCTCTGGCGAAGATGTCCGCGCGACGGAGGCGATCGCCGCGCAGGCTGCTCCATCCGACCAGCCGGCCGCCGACCCGCGGCTGCTCCAACGGGTCCTGGAGTGGGCCGAGGCGACTCTCCGCTCAGAGGACCCCCTGGAAGTCGCGGACGTGGAAGCGATCCGCCAAGTCGCCCGCCGGCATGCGGACGCGCCGTTGGCGCTCGATCCCATTGTCGTGGAACTAGTGCAGGCCATACTGCGGGCCCAGTTTCGCACCCATCCCGACTGGTTTCCGGTGTGGCAGAGCGCCTCCGGGGCGATCGCCCGGACCCTGTTCGACGACCTGGGGTCTCACGAGAGACTGGAAGCCCTGTGGGACCGGCTCTTGAGGGGGGAGCGATGACCGACGCGCGTCCCAGCCCGCAACAGCTCATCGAAGAGTGCCAGGGACTGGTGCGATCTCTGGCGGTAACGATCCGCCGCAAGCTGCCGCCGCAGGTGGACCTGGAAGACCTGGTGGCCTACGGCCAAATCGGATTGGTGGAAGCGGCCCGGGACTTCGATCCGTCCCGTGGTGGCCGGTTTTCGACGTATGCGTACTATCGCATCCGGGGGGCGATCTACGACGGCCTGTCAAAGATGAACTGGTTCGGCCGGCAGGACCAGCGCCGCCTTCGCTGCGACCGCATGAGCAACGACGTGCTCCGCCTGGAAGGGGAACAAGTGGAGGCGGCCGCCGAGGGCGATCTCACCGCGGACGTGCGTTGGTTCCGCAACGTGACCCGCGCCCTGGCCATCGTCTACCTGGCAACGCAGATGGATTCCGAAAGGGGCAATGGACTGGAGTCGGTGGTGGATCGATCGGAGCCGGAGGCCCCCGCCATCGCAGTCCGCCGAGAAATCAGCCAGAGACTGCACGAGTTGATCGACGCCTTGCCGCCGGAGGCCGCCACCCTGATCCGTGCCACCTACTTCGAGGGGCTGACGCTGCAAGAGGCTGGGACCCGGCTGGGGGTTAGCAAGTCCTGGGCCAGCCGCCTACACGCCAGGGCCCTCCAGCGGCTGGCTCGGTCATTGCGATTGGAGGGGATTACGGTTTGAATTCGCCCATAAAGCCGCGAACCGCCGGTCGCGCCAAATCGGATCGCCGGTCGCGCCAAATCGGATCGCCGGTCGCGCCGAATCGGATCGCCGGTCGCGGGAAACGGGATCGCGACCGACGGTCGCGGCTTTTTGATGACCCCCGAGGGGATTGCGTTTCCGGCCCGTAGGGGATATGGTGGTCCCAACCCAATCCCGGTGATTGGAAAGGGGGATAGCGGATGGCGTCGCCCGAAGTGCTCGATTTCCCGCGCCTGCTGGCACCGATACCCGGTCCCAACCCGGCGGGAAAGGACCTCCGCGCCGACTACTCCCCCAAGGCCGTCTACCGCGAGATCAAAGGGGCCCGCGACAAGGCCCGCGAGGCCGAGCGGTATATTCTCTACAAAGGCGGGCTGGACGACCACGGGCACCCGGTGCCTCCCCCCGATTGGCGCCCGGTCCTGCAATTGGCCCCCCAGGCGATTGCCGAACAGTCCAAGGACCTCGAACTCGTCGCCCTTTTCATCGAAGCCCTGGCCCGCAAGAACGGATTTGCGGGCCTGCGCGACGGCTTCCGCCTGGCCCGCGAGTTGGCGGAGAAGTTTTGGGACCGGCTCTATCCGATCCCCGACGAGGAAGGGCTCAGGACGCGGATTGCTCCGCTCATGCGTCTGAACGGCGAGGAGGGGGAGGGTCTTCTCGTCGCGCCGATCCTCTGCATCCCGATTACCGCGGGAGGCTCAGCGGGGTCGTTCAGCGTGACGGACCAGCGACTGGCCGTCGAGTTGGACGGGATTGCAGACCCGGACAAGCGGGCGAGGCGCCTGGAGCAGCCTGGGGCGGTGACGGTGCAGATGTTCGAGAAGTCGGTGGGGGCCACGCCGCTGGATTTCTTCCGCAACCTGCTGGACGACGTCGCCCAGAGCTGGGCGGAGTTCCAGAAGCTCGGCGAGTCGCTCGAGCGGCGGTGCAACGAGGGCGGCGGAGAGCCGGTGGTGTTTCCCACCTCGGCGATCCGGGAGGCCCTGGAAACCTGCCGCGAAACCGCCGAGAAGATCGCCCGGCCCATCATTGGCGGCGGGGAAGAAGACGTGGTCCTCTTGGAAGAAGGAGGCGAGGCAATGGCATCCGCCGGCGCGGCAGGAGAGGGCGTGTCCGGTCGGGTCGGCACCCGCGAGGAGGCGTTCCGCACCTTGCTTCGAGTGGCCGAGTTCTTTAAGCGGACCGAGCCGCACTCCCCGATCTCCTACGCCCTCGAGCAGGCCGTGCGCTGGGGCAAGATGCCTTTGCCCCAATTGCTCGACGAGTTGATCCCCGAGGAGCCCGTCCGCCAACAGCTCTTCAAGTTGATCGGAATCCACGCGCGCCCGCCCGAAGGAGCGTCGTAACCACAACCAGTAGCGTCTGGAGGGAGAAAACCTATGGCAGAAAGCATGCAGCACAAGCTGGACCGGGTCCGCAAGCCCCGGGTACAAATCACCTATGACGTCGAAACCGAAGGGGGGATGGAGACTCGCGAGCTCCCCTTCGTCGTGGGAGTGCTCGGGGATTTCTCGGGCAACCCGACCGAGCCGCTCAAGCCGCTCGTGGAGCGCAAGTTCATCCAGATCGACCGCGACAACTTCAACGACATCATGACCCGCATGACCCCGGGGGTGAACCTCCGCGTGGAAAACAAGCTGCAAGGCGACGGCAGCGAGATGGCGGTGCAGTTGAAGTTCAACTCGATGGACGACTTCGAGCCGGCCAACGTCGTCAAGCAGGTGGAGCCGCTGCGGAAGCTCCTGGAGACCCGCAACAAGCTCCGCGACCTGATGACCAAGATCGACGTCTCGCCGGAGCTGGAGAAGCTGCTAACGGACGTCGTGGAGAACACGGACAACCTTGACAAGCTCTCGAAGGAGCTCACCAAGGCCGGCCCCGAAGGCCAGCCAGAGGAGGATAAATCATGAGCACCGGCGAAACCAAACGCGAAGCCCAGGCCGCCCCGGCCGCCGAAGCCGCCGGGCTGTTGGATCAAGTCCTTGCGGCCACCCCGCAGACCGAGCGGAACCGCGCCGCCGAGCTGGTCGAGGCGTTCGTGGGCGAGGCCGTCAAAGGGACGCTGGTCTACAAGAAGGACCTGATGCGCTCCATCCAGGCGTGCGTCCAGGCCTTCGACGCCAAGATCTCCGAGCAACTGGCCGCCATCATGCACACCCCCGAATTCCAGAAGATGGAGGGGACCTGGCGCGGCCTGAACTACCTCGTGATGAGCAGCGAGACCGGCACCCAGTTGAAGATCAAGGTCCTCAACGTCTCCAAGCGGGATCTGTTCAAGGACCTGGACCGGGCCGTGGAGTTCGACCAGAGCCAGTTGTTCAAGAAGCTCTACGAGAACGAGTTCGGCATGCCGGGCGGCGAGCCCTACGGGGCCTTGATCGGGGACTACGAGTTCGAAAAGCACCCCGAAGACCTCGACATGCTCACGAAGGTGTCCAACGTGTCCGCGGCGGCCTTCGCCCCGTTCATTTCCGCCGCCTCGCCCAAGCTGTTCGGCCTGGAGAGCTTCGCGGAGCTCTCCAAGCCGCGCGACCTGGCCAAGATCTTCGACGCGGTGGAGTACACCAAGTGGAAGTCGTACCGCGACTCCGAGGACGCCCGCTTCGCGACCCTCGTGATGCCGCGCGTCCTCTCCCGGCTCCCCTACGGCAAGAACACCAAGCCGGTGGACGAGTTCGACTTCGAGGAGGTCGAGCTGGACAAACAAGGCAACGCCAAGCCCGTCCCCCACGACCACTACGCCTGGATGAACGCGGCCTACGTCTACGGGGCCCGGCTGACCGACGCCTTTGCCAAGACCGGATGGTGTACGGCGATCCGCGGGCGGGAGAACGGGGGCGCGGTCGAGGGCCTTCCCGCCCACGTCTTCAAGACCTTGGACGGCGACACGGACCTGAAGTGCCCCACGGAGGTCTCCATCGCCGACCGCCGCGAGAAAGAGCTGAGCGACCTGGGGTTTTTGCCCCTGTGCCACTACAAGAATACCGATTACTCGGTCTTCTTCGGGGGGCAGACCACGCAGAAGCCCAAGAAGTACGACAAGCCCGAGGGCACCGCCAACGCGGCCATCTCGGCCCGCCTGCCGTACATCATGGCCACCTCGCGGATCGCCCATTTCCTGAAGGTGATCGCGCGGGACAAGATCGGCGGTTTCATGGAGCGGAGCGACATGCAGGACTTCCTGGAGCGGTGGATCGCCCAGTACGTCTGCGCGGATGCCAAGCCGAGCGCGGAGATGAAGGCCCGGCTCCCGTTGGCCGCCGCGAGGATCCAGGTGGAGGAAATCCCCGGCAAACCGGGGAGCTACAACGCCGTGGCCTGGCTCCGCCCCTGGCTCCAATTGGAGGAGCTGACCCAGTCGCTGCGCCTGGTGGCCAGCCTGCCCAAGAAGGCCGGCTGATTTCGAGGAAATCGGAGGGCCCCGGGGGCGCAGCGCGACGTTTCCTGGGGCCCTTTTTTTGTGGACCGGCCGATGCGCAAAGGAGAAGTAGGTTATGCTTCAGCATAACACCTGCCAGTTATGCTGAAGCATAACCTACATGGCCGCCGCGCCAACGGCATTGAAAAGCGAAGAATGAGAAATGAGAAATGAGAAGTGCAAAGTGCAAATTGGCGAATGGACGCTCATGGTTCACTTTGCACTTCTCACTTCTCATTTCTCATTTCTCATTTCTCACTGTTCACTTCTCACTGGCCCGGTCCGGCTGCGGCCGAGTCGCTTTGCGCTGAGTCATTCCCCCACTGAAACGCACCAATGAGTTCCGTTTCCGCCCAAAACCAAGGTGGTCTTGCGGCGCCTGGCGCCGGGGCGCTCCCGGTGGTCTCGGCCCCGGCGGGTGAGCCGCTCCCGGGCTTGATCGACGCCCTGGTGTCGGCCACCCGGCCCGTGCCGGACGACGCCGGGACACTGCTGCGACGGTTCCTCGAAGAGCGCTCGCCGGCAGAGGCCCTGAGGCTGTGGCTCCGCATGACCAGGACCTCGGGCCGGCCGGCCGGCAAGGAGCAGGTGGTGCGGGGGCTCGGCCGGGCGATCGCCACCCTGGATGCCGCCATCTCCGGCCAGGTCAATGCCATCCTCCATCATCCGCGGTTCCAGAAGCTGGAGTCCGCCTGGCGCGGATTGCACTACCTGGTCCAGCAGGCCGAAGGGGCCGAGAACGTCAAGATCCGCGTCTTGAGCGTCTCCTGGCGGGACTTGGCGCGGGACGCGGACCGGGCCATCGAGTTCGACCAGAGCCAATTGTTCCGCAAAGTCTATAGCGAAGAGTTCGACATGCCGGGGGGCGAGCCGTTCGGCGTGCTCTTGGGGGATTACGACATCCGGCACCGGCTCACCGAAGAGCATCCGGTGGACGACCTGTCCACACTCAAGGCGGTTTCCGGGGTCGCGGCGGCGGCGTTTGCGCCGTTCATCACCGCGGCCCACCCGGCGCTGTTCGGACTCAACGAGTTCGCCACCCTGGAGCAGCCCCTCAACCTCCCCCGCACCTTCGACCAGCTCGAATACCTTAAGTGGCAGGAGTTCCGCGCCAGCGAGGATTCGCGGTTCGTGGGCCTGGCGCTCCCGCGGATCCTCATGCGTCTGCCCTACGAGGACGACGGGACCCGGGCCGACGGCTTCCGCTTCCGCGAGGACGTGACCGGCCCGGACCGGGAGAAGTATCTCTGGGGCAACGCCGCTTACGCCTTCGGCGCGGTGCTGATCCGCGCGTTTGCCCAGTCCAACTGGCTGGCCGACATCCGCGGCGTGCGCCGCGACGAGGAGGGCGGGGGCCTCGTCGCCGAGCTGCCGGTCCACTCCTTCACCACCGACAAGCGCGGCGTGGCCGCCAAATCGTCCACCGAAGTCCTGATCAGCGACCGCCAGGAATCGGAGCTGAGCCGGCTGGGGTTCATTCCCCTGTGCCACTGCACCGACACCGATTTCTCGGCGTTCTACACCAACCAGTCGGCGCAGAAACCCAAAGGCTACGACGACCCCGCGGCCACCATGAACGCCCGCATCTCGTCGATGCTCCAGTACACACTTTGCGTCTCCCGGTTTGCCCACTACCTCAAGGCGATCGCGCGGGACAAGATGGGGGCCTTCAGCGAGCCCGAGGAGTGCGAGGACTACCTCCACCGCTGGCTCCAGAAGTACGTCACTCCGGACAGCGAGGCTTCGTCCGAGGTGAAGGCCAGGCTCCCCTTGCGCGAGGCCCGCGTGGAGGTCTCCGAGCAGCCGGGCAAGCCGGGGAGTTATCGCTGCACCGCGCATTTGTGGCCGCACTTCGAGCTGGAGGAGCTGGCCGCCACGTTGAAAGTCACAACCGAGCTGACCAAAGGAGCGCCGGGGTAAGAAACCGGAGAACGCGACCATGAACGCGACACAACTCTACGAGACCGGCCAATTGGCCGACGCCGTCGCCGCTGCCGGCGACGAAGTGAAACGCCACCCCGCCGAACCCGGAAAGCGGATGTTCCTCGCCGAACTCCTCTGCTTCACCGGCCAGTTCGATCGCGCGGACAAGCAACTCGAGGTCCTCGGGCACCAGGAGCCCAAAGCCCTGCTGGAGGTGAGCACGCTGCGGCAACTCCTGCGGGCGGAGCAATCGCGGCAGCAGTTCTATTCGGAGGGGCGGCTGCCGGAGTTTCTGGAGCAGCCTTCGGAGCGGCTGAAGCGCCATCTGGAGGCGTCGATCCGGATCCGCGAGGGCCAGCCCGGCGAGGCCGCCCAGCTCCTCCAGCAGGCCGAGGCCGAGCGCCCGCCCGTGGCCGGCACCTCGGGCGGCCAGCCCTTTGACGACCTCCGCGACGTGGACGATCTGTGCGCGTCGCTGTTCGAGGTCCTCACGAGCACGGGAAAATACTACTGGGTGCCGATGGAGCGGGTGGAGTCGATGGAGTTCCTCGCCCCCAAGCGCGCCCGCGACCTGCTGTGGCGATCCGTCCACATGGTCGTGCGGGGGGGACCGGACGGCCAGGTCTTCCTGCCTGCGCTCTATGCGGGCACGCACAACGAATCCGACGACCGCTTGCGCCTGGGGCGCATGACCGATTGGCGCGGGGGCGACGGCGCGCCGGTCCGCGGCGTCGGGCAGCGCACGTTCCTCGTGGGCGAGGAAAGCCCGAGCATCCTGGAACTCAAGGAAATCACCATCACCGCTCCGGCAGCGGCGCCGTAGCACGAGCACCGGTATATGTGGCACAGCCGCGATAAATGTGGCACAGTCGCCCCCGGCTGTCCGAGGAGTTATACGGCAAACATCATGACCATCCGACGAGAGAGGTCTCGCCGATGAAAAAGGTTGCGAGCGAATCACAAAGTCATCTGTTTTCTGAATGGCAACGGTGCCGGCGGGAACCCGCAGTTGGCCACGTCTATACGCGCGACCAAGTGTCAATTCACTTTGACCGCGCGGAGAGCTTGTATGCAGCGTGGGCAACTCCGATTTGCATTATTTCAGACGGTCCGTATGGCGTCAGTGGTTTTCCCGGCGACAACCATAAGGCCGAATCCCTTGGTGACTGGTACGAATCCCACATCAAGGCTTGGAGCGAATACTCAACGCCGGAAACGACCCTTTGGTTTTGGAACACCGAAGTTGGCTGGGCCACCGTACATCCAGTCTTGGTGGCAAACGGATGGGAGTACCGCTGCTGTAACATTTGGGACAAAGGTCTGAGCCACGTCGCGGGCAACGCTAACACCCAAACTCTACGTAAGTTCCCAGTCGTTACCGAGGTTTGCGTGCATTACGTCAAGGGGGCGAGGTTTCGAGCAAACAACCAGTTGCTCACAATGCAAGAATGGCTTCGCCACGAGTGGGAAAGGACGCGGCTGCCATTCCGGCTGGCCAACGAGGCCTCCGGAGTGCTGAATGCGGCGACCCGAAAATATCTGACGGCCGATCATCTCTGGTATTACCCGCCCGTGGAGGCATTCACGAAGCTGGCCCAGTACGCCAACGAACACGGCGACCCGGCGGGACGGCCTTATTTCAGCATCGACGGCAAACGCCCTATCGCCGGCCGCTGCTGGGCCAGGCTGCGCGCCAAATTCTACTGCGACGTGGGCGTGACTAATGTTTGGCGTGAACCCCAAGTCGGCGGATCAGAACGGATTCAGGGAACGCGGAACGGAATGAGGTACAAGTTCAGTTGCCTCCACGGCAGCCAGAAGCCGCTGAGTCTCATTGAGTTGACGATCCGGGCTTCGACGGACAAGGGCGACGTGGTATGGGAACCTTTCGGCGGCCTGTGTCCTGGTGCAGTTGTTTCCTGCCATTTGGGCCGCCCATACCACGGTGCGGAGATCATTCCGGAGTTCTACGCCGCGGCCGTAGAAAGGTTGGCTACGTCATGACGAGACCGAGCACGCCGGCGCCGCCCTCCAGAGAATTGCCCTCCACGGACTCGGAGCATTACGAACTATACACACACGTCCGGGAGGCCATCGCGTGCCTGCCGATCTACTTTCGCACGGAAACCCATATTTCGGGCGTCATGGCCACCGATCTGCACACGCTCAATACCGTCCTTGGCGCGAGTATTGAGGAGCAGGTCGTTCGCACTTTGAATCTGCTCCGGAACACGTGGGATCCGCACGAGAAGTACGCCTTGTACAGCTTCGTGCGGCAGGCCCAAACCTTTCCCGACGTGCTCTTGCGCAAGACCTCGAGTGGCGAAATCCTGTTGGGCATCGAACTCAAAGGATGGTACTTACTGGCGAAAGAGGCTGAACCCAGCCTGAGGTTTCAGGTAACGGCCAGGGCCTGTGCCAAGCAGGATCTACTGACCGTGGTGCCGTGGGTGCTGGGAAACGTAATCAGCGGCTCTCCTATTCTCTTCGAACCATTCATCGAATCGGCAAAGTACGCAGCCGAGTATCGCAACTACCACTGGCAATACATCCGCCAAACCAATCAGGATAGAGGCATCGAGATTCGACAAGCCGTGCGTCCCTATCCGTCGAAAGCCGACCAGATTCTGGATAAACCCCATTGCGATAGTGGCGGGAATTTCGGCCGGTTGGCGCGCAGCGGAATGATGGACTCTTACATGGAGAAACTAAACCATGTGCAACT
This sequence comes from uncultured Planctomycetaceae bacterium, assembly GCA_964354245.1. GTDB lineage: Bacteria > Planctomycetota > Planctomycetia > Pirellulales > Thermoguttaceae > CAYGZI01. The sequence continues at coordinate 4,510 of CAYGZI010000019.1, read as the reverse complement.
GTGTGGTATCAGGACAGTCTATTGGCGGGAGTTTTTGAAGGCGTTTCAAGAAAGCACAACCGACGCTGAAGCCCGTGCCGCCGTGGAACGCTTGAGACAACGGGTGCGGCAAGCAACTGACATTCCTTCGCCGAGGGCTCAATCCGCGCTCGCAATCATTGCGGAACTTGAACGGCTACTGGATCTGCCAGAATGAGCTGTCCCACATTAACATGAGCACCGTCCGCTCCGACCAACCCCTGATTCCTTCGGTGCTCGATCGCCTGCTGGACGACGAGCCCACGAAGAGCGTCGAGGCGCCCAAATCGCGGACCCAGGTGCTCCGGGAGATGAAGCTGAGCGTGCGCCGGGACCTGGAGTGCCTGTTGAATACGCGGTGGCGGTCGGCGTCCTGGCCCAAGCACCTCGAAGAGCTGGAGGTCTCGCTTTTGAGCTACGGCCTTCCCGACATCACCGGGGCGGACCTGGCATCGGCCTTCAAGCGGGAGGAGTTCCGCCGCACCATGGAGCGGGTGATCCGCCACTTCGAGCCCCGGCTGACGAAGGTGTCCGTCGCACTCCTGGACCGGGGGGAGACCTTGGACCGGACGCTCCGCTTCCGCATCGAGGGATTGCTCCGCGTGGACCCCGCCCCCGAGCCGGTCGCGTTCGACTCGGCGGTCGAGCCGGCCACGGGCAACGTCGAGGTCAAGGGAGCGGCCGCATGAGCGAAGAGCTGGTTCCGTACTACAACCGCGAGCTGAGCTACATCCGGCGGCTGGGCGCGGAGTTTGCCCAGGCCCATCCCAAGATCGCCTCCCGGCTCGTCCTCGGGCCCCACGGCACGGAAGACCCCCACGTCGAGCGATTGATCGAGGCGTTCGCCTATCTCAACGCGCGGATCCGCCACAAGCTCGACGACGATTTCCCCGAGATCACCGACGCGATGCTGGGCGTGGTCTATCCGCACTACCAGGTGCCCGTCCCGTCGATGGCCGTGGTCCAGTTCGTGCTCGACCGGGGCCAGGCGGACCTGGTCGGCGGCTACGCGATTCCCCGCGAGTCCGCGCTGGAGGCCGACTGGCCCGACGGGGACCCGTGCCGCTTCCGCACCTGCTATCCGGTGACGCTCTTTCCGATCGAGGTGGCTTCGGCGAGCCTGGCGGGCCGGCCCTACGCCGCGCCGCCCGTCGCCGGGGCCAGCGATGCGGTCGCCGTGCTGCGCATCCAGTTGCAGTGCTACTCCAAGGACGTTGTCTTCTCGCAACTGGCCGCCGGATCGCTGCGGTTCTACTTGAACGGGCAAGGCCAGCACGTGTTTGCCCTTTACGAGCTGCTGCTCAACAACACGCTGGCGGTGGCCGTGGCCGCGTCGCCCCGCGACCCGCAGCCGGCCGTGCTCCCGCGGCAGAGCGTCCGACCGGTGGGCTTCGAGCGCGACGAGGGGATGCTGCCCTATGCGGCCCGCTCTTTCCTCGGATACCGCCTGCTGACCGAGTACTACACCTTCCCGCAGAAGTTCCTCTTCTTCGAGCTTGCGGGGCTGGGGCCGAAGGTGCTGAAGCCGACGGGCACGCTGGAGCTCTTCTTCTATCTCAACCGGTCCACGCTGGACCTGGAGCAGAACGTCTCGGCCGATACGTTCCGCCTCGGCTGCACGCCGATCGTGAACCTGTACCGCCGGCGCGCCGAGCCGATCGCCCTGACGCAGACCGAGACGGAATACCGCGTGGTGCCCGACGCCCGCCACCCGCTGGCCAACGAGATCTACTCGCTCGACCGCGTGGCGGCGACCTCGCCGGAGGGCGAGCAGGTCGAGTTTCAGCCGTTCTACTCCTTCAAGCACGCGGCGGCCCGCGAGGGGCAGAAGGCCTTCTGGCACGCCACGCGCCGCCCGGCCGCGGACCCGGGCGCCAAGGGCGACCGGGGGACCGAGGTGTGGCTGTCGATGGTGGACCTGGGGTTCTCGCCGGCGGCGCCGCCCCAATGGACGCTCGACGTCGAAACCACGTGCCTGGACCGGGACCGGCCCTCGCGATTGCCGTTCGGCGAAGGGCAGCCGGTGCTCCGCCTGACCAAGGGGGCGCCCCTCTCGCGGATCGCGTGCCTCACGCGGCCCACCGCCACCTTGCGCCCCGCGCTGAAGCACGGGGCCCTTTGGCGGCTCGTCTCCCATTTGTCGCTCAACCACCTCTCGCTGGCCGACAGCCAGGAGGGGGCCGATGCCCTGCGCGAGATCCTCAAGCTCTACGACTTCGCCGATTCCGCCGAGACCCGGGCGATGATCGACGGCCTCCTGAGCGTGCGGACCCGCCGCGTGGTGGGACGCTCCGCCGGGGAGCCGCGGGGCGGGTTCTGCCGCGGTTTGGAAGTGACCGCCCACTTCGACGAGGAGCGGTTTGCCGGCAGCGGCGTCTTCTTGTTCGCTTGCGTCCTGGAGCGGTTTCTCGGACTCTACTGCTCCATCAACTCGTTTTCCAAGCTGATCGCCACCACCAATAAGCGCGAGGGAGATCTGCGACGATGGCCGCCACGGGCGGGCGAGACCGTACTCCTGTAGCCGACGCACTGCGGAGCGAAGCCCACCGCTTCGACTTCTTCCAGGCCGTGCGCCTGCTGGAGACGATAGCCCAGGAAGCGACGGAAGAATCGGGCCAGCGGCGGGCTCCGGTCGGCCAAGACCACCGGCCCGACGCCGAGGTGGTCCGCTTTCGCGCCCTGCCCTCGCTGAGCTTTCCGACCGGCTCGATCGCCGAGCTGCGCTCGCAGGAGGCCGCGGCACCGGGTCTGCCGGGGCCGGGTCTGCCGGGGCCGCCGCCGGATATGGTCGTGGCCTGCCTTGGGCTATTCGGTCCGAGCGGTCCGCTGCCGCTGCACTACACGGCGCTGGTGATCCAGCGGAACCGCGATCGCGACTATTCGCTCCGCGACTTCCTCGATCTGTTCAATCACCGCACGATCTCGCTCTTCTATCGGGCCTGGGAGAAGTACCGCTTTCCGATCGGCTACGAGCGGCTCCAGCGGGCCAAGGAGACCGCGGGCGAGGACCTCTTCACGCAGTGCCTCTACTGCCTGATCGGTTGGGGCACGGGCGGTCTGCGGGGCCGGCTGGGCACCATCGGGCACCACGCGCAGCGTGGTCGGATGGTCGTGGACGACGAGGCCCTGCTCTTCTACGCCGGGCATTTTGCCCATTTCCCCCGCTCGGCCCTGGCCTTGGAGCTGATTCTGGCCGACTACTTCGAGCTGCCGGTCGGGGTGAGGCAGTTCCGCGGCCAGTGGCTCTATCTCAGCGCCGAGGACCAGGCCCGCCTGCCCTCCGGCAGACCGCCGCCGGGCTCGGAAAAGCGCCTCGGCGACAATCTGGTCGTGGGCCAGCGGGTCTGGGACGTCCAGAGCAAGTTCCGCGTGCGGCTCGGGCCGCTGGGGTATCAGGAGTTTTGCCGCTTCATGCCCTCGGGCGACGCGCTGCCGCCCTTGTGCCAGATGGTCCGCTCCTACGCCGGGCCCCAGTGGGATTTCGACGTGCAGCCGGTGCTGCGGGGCGCGGAAGTCCCCTGGTGCCGGCTCGGGGGCCCCGCGGCCGAAGGGGCCCGCTTGGGCTGGAACACCTGGATCCGCAGCGGCTCGCTAGAGTACGATGTCGATGACGCCGTCTTTTCGCTGGAAGGATAATCATGGTTCCCTTGAATCTCAAATCGCTGGTCGCCAAGCTCAACGAGATTTGCCGCCGCAGCCTGGAAGGCGCCGCGGGGCTCTGCCTCTCGCGCACCCACTACAACGTGGAGATCGAGCACTGGCTCCTCAAGCTGCTGGAAACCCCGAACACCGATCTCGCCGCGCTATTGCGCTACTACGAGATCGACTCGTCCCGCGTGGTCCGGTCGCTCACCGCGGTGATCGACCGCTTCAAGACCGGCAATGCCCGGCCGCCGGGACTCTCGCCGCACATCGTCGAGCTGGTGCGCCAGGCGTGGCTCGTGGCCTCGGTCGAGTTCGGAACCTACGGCATCCGGTCGGGGCACCTGTTGTGCGGGCTCCTGTCGGACGAGTCGCTGGCCGGGCTGGCCCACGACGCGGTCCCCGAGTTTCAGAAGATCTCGGCCGAGTCGCTCCGCAAGGACCTGCGCGACATCGTGGCCAACACCGCCGAAGCCGAGGGAGAGATGGCCGCGGCGCCGGCGGTGCCGGGCCGCGGTCCGGCGATCGCCCCCGGCGGGCCCTCCAAGACGCCCTCGCTGGATCAATACACCATCGACCTGACGGCGCGGGCCAAGCGGGGCGACATCGATCCCGTCTTGGGGCGCGACGGCGAGATCCGGCAGATCATCGACATCCTCATGCGCCGCCGGCAGAACAATCCGATCCTCACCGGCGAGGCGGGCGTGGGCAAGACCGCCGTGGTCGAGGGATTCGCCCGGCGGATCGCCGTCGGGGACGTCCCGCCGCCCCTGAAAAACGTATCCATCCGCACGCTCGATTTGGGCCTCCTGCAAGCCGGGGCGGGAATCAAGGGGGAGTTCGAGAACCG
>CAYGZI010000018.1:0-20866 GCA_964354245.1 uncultured Planctomycetaceae bacterium | reverse complement strand
CTGGCACCCAGGACTGGCAAAGCTGCCGTGATCCTGCGGGTGCCAGTCCTGGGTGGCAACGATGAGATCAAATCGCCCGAGCAGCCGATTGACCACGGGAATCACGCGGTCCCCCTCCGGCACGGGCAAGGCCCCGCCGGGGCAGAAATCGTTTTGCAGGTCAACGAGAATGAGAGCGTTCATGGGAAGCCATCGGCTTTCAGCGGTCAGCCGGTCCCAACCTTCAGCCCCAGCACCTCGGCCAGCCGGTCGGCCGTCTCCATGCGGATATCGCGCTCGCCGGAAAGAAACCGCGAGACGACGATTTGCGAGACATCGGCCGCCTTGGCGATCTGGTAGACCGACTTGCCGCTACTGCAAATCGCCTCTCGCAAGGCCCTGGTCAGCGGACCCGGGACGGCACGATTGGCGGGCGGTGCCGGCGGGAACTCCTCCTCGACCTTGCGCCGGACGTCGTTGTCTCTGGCAACTTCTTCCGGCGTCAGGCTCCGCATCCTGATTGCGCGTTCGAGTTCTGTGTTAGCCATTATGGCTCGACTTAGCGTTCGGGGACCGGGTACGCGGGGCCCGACGAGGCCTGGTAGATTGCCGGGCGAAATGACGGTGTGGGCACCGGCTTGCCCTCTGCCTGAGCGGCATCGATCCAGGCGGCCTTGGCCTTGAGGACCTCGGCAAGGGCCTCTTCGGGCGTCTCGCCGAACGCAGAGCAGTGTGCCAGATCGGGAATGTCGGCGACATAGCCCCCGTCTTCGTCGCTAAAGAAGATGTTGATGTGATAGTCCTTCATTCTTCACCACCCACTCTAAGATTATACCGCTCCACGAGATCGAGCAACTGCCGGACCTGGTACGGTTTCGCCTGGCCGTGAACGTCTTCCGGACGACCGCAATCGCTACGTTCCGAAGATCTCGCCCACAGGAATTGAGAAGCCCGGCAAGACGTCGCCGGCGGTCAGGGTGTCGCCAGTCGCAAACACGGCGACTTCGCGTCGGCTGCGATAGGCCGTGACGGTCCGGGTCCGCGGGTCCGCGACCCATACCAACTGGCAGCCCGCATCCAGCCAATCCTGGACCTTTGCATTGACCTCGCTGGCTCGATCGCCGGGTGAAAGGACTTCCACGGCCAGGTCCGGCGGCCCGCGGAAAAAGCCAAACATCCCCGTCGGGGGGACGCGATCCGACCGGACAAAGGCCACGTCCGGGGCTCGGATCGTATCGGGATCGTGGGCGATCTGAAAGCCGGTTTCCGCGCTGAGGACAACGCCCAACGCGTGCTGCGATACGAAGTTCCCCAAGAGCCTTCCGATGGTCAGTGCAATGCGACCGTGATCGAACCCGGCGGGCGACATCATCACCAGTTCTCCGCGGACCAATTCACAACGGCCCAGTTGCGGTGCGTTCAGCAGCTCTTCGGCGGTCGTGATGGTTTCGGTGACGGCCATATCCTAATCCTGTTGCACGATGGCCAGGCATGTCAAGCCTCTCCCCCAGAAGATGCTTGGCTTCCGGACTGGCGCACGCGACGAATCATCTCCATTTTACGGCCGTGCAGGCCAGCCTCCAAGCCGACCGGGTATTGGTGCGGGTGTACGAGCCGCTTGACGCCGGGGTGGAACGCGGCCAGTTGCTCTTGCACGCGGCGGCGGATTTCTTCCAGCGACGGCGGATCGTAGACCCGCTTGCCGTTGCGGAAGATGGGAACCAAGAGGTCTTTGTACCCGGTGCCCGCGGGGATCGTCTTCTGCCGCGTCGGGTCCAACGGATCGACCAGCGTGCAGTCGCCTTGGATCGGGTGCTCTTCGTCGTAAATCGCGTCGGCGATGGCCTCGCCCCCGGCGAAGTAGCGCCGCACCTGGAGGATGCCCGGATTGGAGGTCTTGACCGCTTGCTCGGAGACTTTGAGTCGATCCTTCCACTCGCCTCCCGGCTCGCGCACGGCCGAGAGCTTGTAGACCACGCCCAGGGCAGGGTCGTCGTAAGCGGTGGACAATCGCGTGCCCACGCCCCATACGCCGATCGTGGCCCCTTGCTGCTTGAGGCTTTCGATCAGGTGCTCGTCCAGGTCGCTGGAGGCGACGATTGCCGCGGACTGGAATCCGGCAGCGTCGAGGATCTTGCGGGCCTCGATGCTCAGGTACGCCAGATCGCCCGAATCGAGGCGGATGCCCAAGAGCGGATAGCCGCGCTCGCGGAGCCATCGCCCGGCCTCGACCGCCTTGCGCACGCCCTCCAGCGTGTCGTAGGTATCGACCAGGAAGACGCAGTTGGCGGGCATGGCCTCGGCGTAAGCCTGGAAGGCCGCCAGCTCGTCGTCAAAACATACGACCCAACTATGGGCGTGGGTCCCGCGCACGGGGATGCCGAAGAGCTGTCCGGCCAGCACGTTCGACGTGCCCGCACAGCCGCCGACGTAGGCTGCGCGGCTTGCCGTGACCCCGCCGTCGATGCCCTGGGCACGGCGGAGCCCGAACTCCAGGACGGGCTCGCCGCGCGCGGCCGCGACGACGCGGGCCGCCTTGGTCGCCACGAGCGTGGGAAAGCCCAGGAGGGTGAGCAAGGCCGTTTCCGGAAGCTGGCTGGCGATGAGCGGTCCGCGGACGCGGAGGAGCGGCTCGTGGGGAAAGATCACCGTCCCCTCGTGTACGGCGTCCACGTCGCACTCCAGCGGCGCGGCACCGAGGAAACCGAGAAAGGCCGGGTCGAAGAGCGGCTTCTCGCCGCTCCCGGTCAGCCCGGCCAGATAGGCAAGATCGGACTGGTCAAAGCGCAGGTTTTCGAGGTAATCGATCGCGGCGGCCAGGCCGCAGGCGACGGAGTAGCCGCCGCCGAACGGGTTATTGCGGAAGTAGAGGTGAAAGACCGCCTCGCGGTGGTGAATCCCGGCCCTCCAATAGCCGTAGGCCATGGTGAGCTGGTAGAGGTCGGTCAAGAGCGCAAGAGACGGCTTATACAAACGGTGAAGCATGGTTCAACTGCCGACGACGGAGATAAGTCAACCGCAGAAAACGGGGGGAGTCTAACCGCAGAGGACGCTGAGGAACGCAGAGGGAAGAGAAGAAGGGGGAAGACAGCAACGGGCTTGTCGGCTTCCACTTCTTCCCCCCTCTCTTCCATTCCCTCTGCGTACCTCCGCGTCCTCTGCGGTCTATTACAGTTTGTTTACGAAGCGTGTGATTCCATCCTTGAGGTGTAGGACGTTGAAGTTGATCAACAAGCCGAGCTTGTAGCCCCCCAGTTTCAGATAGGAGATAATCTGCGCCTTGTGAAGCGGGCTAATCTCCTCGACCGCCTTCAATTCTATGACCACGCTCCCTTCGACCAACAGGTCGAGCCGATAGCCCACGTCGATCCGCACGCCTTCGTAGACGACCGGCAGTTCGACCTGTCGAGCCGCCTTGAGGCCGCGCCGGTGCAGCTCGAAGAGGAGGCAAGCCTCGTAGGCGGACTCCAGGAGTCCCGGTCCGAGCGCCGAGTGGACCTTCATCGCCGCGTCCACAATCTGTCCGCTGATCTGATTCAGTTCCATTTGTCGCTCCTCACTTCGACCGCAGGGACACAGGGAGTCTAACCGCAGAGGACGCAGAGGGTCGCAGAGGGAAGAGAAGGGGAAGGTGCTCTCGGGTGTTCGCTGTTCCCCCTCTCTTCCGTTCCCTCTGCGTTCCTCCGCGTCCTCTGCGGTAGGTTTTTCAGCGGTCACTTCTCAGGGTTCGATTCGAGCAGCCCCCGGTTGCGCATCCAGTTTCCAAGGGCCTTGGGCCACTCGGAGGTTCCAGGCACTTTGGCCCCGAGCCCGATCCCGTGGGGCCCGCGCTGGTACACGTGCAGCTCGGCCGGCACGCCCGCGCTGCGGAGTGCGAGATAGAACGAGACGCTGTTCTCCGCCGGCACGCCCTTGTCTTCATCGGTATGGAACAGGAAGGTCGGCGGGGTCTCGCGCGTCACCTGTTTCTCGTTGGAAAGGCTGCGGACCAGTGCCGGGTCCGCGTCCTTGCCGAGAAGATTCTGTTGCGAGCCGCGGTGCGTGTGCTTCTCGTCGAACATAATGACGGGATAGCAGAGGATCGTGAAGTCCGGGCGGCAACTGACCTGCTCGACGCGATCGTCGGCCGCCGGGTTGCCCTGGTCGAAGTGGGTACCCGCCGTCGAGGCCAAGTGTCCGCCCGCGGAGAAGCCCATGATGCCGATCTTGACCGGATCGACGTTCCACTCGGGCGCCCGGGCGCGGACGGTGCGGATGGCCCGCTGGGCGTCTTGGAGCGGGGCCGGATGGGCGTAGCCCTTGCCGCGATGCCGGTAATCGACGATGAAGCCGGCCACGCCCAGCGAGTTGAACCATTGGGCGATCTGGTGTCCTTCGTGGTCCATGGCGAGGGCGCCGTAGCCGCCGCCGGGGCAGATGACCACCGCCGCGGTCGGGGCCTTCGATTCTTGCGGCAAGTAGATGGTCAGCGCGGGCTTGTCCTCGCGGCGGTCGCCCTTGGCCCCAGGGGCGCCTTTGGGCCAGAGCAATTCGGTCTTGGGCCCGGCGCCAAGTGCCGGGGCGATCAGGATGGCCATTGCGGCCAGCGCGACGGCGAGAAGCGTCGGTTTTGTCATTCGGGCTCGGTTGGTCGTGGTGTTCATCGGGATTCTCCAGAGTTGTCTGGCCAAACAGACTTCCGGAGTCTTCGAGACTTCGGAAGTCTTCGGACGTCCTATTTACCATAACATGTGGTTTCACAGGAGCCCTCCCAACTCATCGAGCAACTGCCGGATCATGGCCTCGGTGTGGGTGGCAAAGACCGCCAGGCGCAAGGCCCCTTCGGGCCCCAGCCCGCTGTAGGACGGCATGTACGCGATCATAATCCCCCGCTGGGCCAGTTGCGATTGAATGTGCCACATTGCGTCGCCATTGCCGATCGTGAGGCATACGATCGGCACCGGCGTGTCCTCAACGTCGAGACCGAGGCGGCTGATGCCCGCCTTGAGCAATCTGACGTTCTCCCAGAGCCGGTGTCTCATCCCCGGATCCGCGATGACCAATTCCAGGGCCCGGGCGGTGGCTGCCGCGGCAGGAATCGGCGGGGCGCTGGCGCCGTCGAAGAAGTGCGAGGACCGCTTCAGTTGGGCGATCCACTCCCGCGTGCCGGCAGTGATCCCCCCGAAGCCGCCGATCGCCTTGCTGAGCGTGCCGCAGAGCCAGAGTCGTGGCACAGGACAGCCGAGGGCGGCTGTCCCACATTCCTCGACACCCGCATGGCCCAACAGACCGGCGTGCTCGTAGGTGCCCCGACCGCTGGCGCCAAGTACGCCGACCGCGTGGGCATCGTCGATCAGGAGCATCGCGCCCGGGTAGTTGCGAAGCAGGGCGGCGTATTCGGCCACCGGCGCGATGTGGCCCAACGCGGCGAACACTCCGTCGCTCATCACCAGGGGCCGGTCGCCCCGCTTCAGACTGCTGCGTAGGCTCTCGCCCAACGATGCCGGATCGCGGTGGCCGAAGCTGAGCACGGGCCGGCCGCTTGCCCGCGCCGCCTCGAATACCGAATAGTGTGAGAATTCGTCCACAAACACGGCGTCGAACCGGTCCTGAAACGCGGAGACGAGGATCTGGTTGCCCACGTACCCGGAGACGAAATAGAACGAGTCCTCGCAGCCGAACAGGCGAGCCGCTTCCCGTTCCACGGCCAGCGTGGGCGGCGTGTCGCCGAAGCCCGCCCGAGAGGTGGCGCTGCCGATGCCATATTGCCGGGTCGCCTCACAGGCCGCGCGGATCACCTCGGGGTGGCCCTGCAAGCCCAAGTAGCCGGTGCCGGCAAAGTAGAGGTAGGGCCGGCCGTCGATGACGGTTTCCGCGCCGGGCGGGCTCTGCATGGTCGGCATGGCTGGTGGAGGGATGAAGGACGAAGGATGAGGGATGAAGGAGAGCAAGTGAGAATGACCAATGACCAAGGCCCAATGACCAATTCAGCCCAGAGTACCCGACCAGCAGGGGACCTGCAAGGCTCGCGTGGGCGCACGGCGGGAGTGTGCTATAATGTGCCCAATCGCAAGGGCACGCCCGTTCTATTGTTGGCGACCGCTGACCGAGGACTTTTGGAGAAGTGAGGACTGCCATGACGATTCGTGTGGGTTTCGCGCTGGCCACCTTGGCAGTGGCGGTGGGGCTGGCCGGATCGCGCTTGGCGCCTGCCGCGGCGCCGAAGGACTTCTGGAGGGCCTCGGGGACCCAAGGGGTCGTGGCCGCCGGGGGCGCGGAAGCGGCCGACGCCGCCATCCGAATCCTCAAAAATGGCGGCAATGCCGCGGATGCCGCCGTGGCCTCCCTGCTCTGCCTGGCCGTGACCGACCCCGCCAATTTCTGCTTCGGCGGCGAGGTGCCGATCATCGTCTACGATGCCAGGCGGAACCTCGTGGAGATCATCTCCGGGCAAGGCGGCGCCCCGCGTCTGGCGACCCGCGAGTACTTCGTCCGGCGCCACGGCGGCCGAATCCCCGGCAGCGACGACCCGACCACGGTGGCGGTGCCCGGCGCTCCCGACGCCATGCTCATCGCCCTGGACCGCTACGGCGCCAAGACCTTCGGCGAAGTCGCCCAGCCGGTGCTGGAAATCCTGGACGGCTCCGGAAAAGGTGACAGGCACCTTTTGCCTGAAAGGCCCGGAGGGGGCTTCGCCCAAAAGGTGCCTGTCACCTTTTCCGGCTCTGCTGATCGCCCGCGCCCGCCCTGGTACCCGCAATTGGCCAAACAGATCCGCCGCATGATCGAGGCCGAAAAGGCCGCGTCGGGCGACCGGCGCCGCGGGCTTCGTCTGGCGGCCGACTGCTTCTATCGCGGGCCGATCGCCCGGGACCTGGATGCCTGGAGCCGCAAGTCCGGCGGGCTCTTGCGCTACGTCGATCTGGCCACGCATGCGACCCGGATTGAGGACCCCATCTCGATCGAGTACCGCGGCTTTACGGTACACAAGTGCGGCCCGTGGAGTCAGGGGCCGATGATGCTCCAGACGCTGCGGCTGTTGGAGAAGACCGATCTGCGGTCCATGAAGCAGAACGGCGTGGAATACGTCCACGTGCTTACCGAGGCGATGAAGCTGGCCCTGGCGGATCGGGACACGTACTATGCCGACCCGCTGTTTGCCGACGTGCCGCTGGCGGCGCTTCTTTCGGAGCAGTATGCGGCGCTGCGACGGCCGCTTGTGGACTTGAAGAAGGCGTCGTTGGAGCTGCGTCCGGGGGATCCTCGCGCGGGCAAGGCGATCCTCGGGATTGCGCCGAAGGACTACCGGACGCCGGCCGAGGCGGCCCACGACACCACGACGTGCATCGTGGCCGACGGCTCGGGCAACGTGGTGGTGGCCACGCCGAGCGGCTGGGGCGGCCTGATGGCCGGGGAGACCGGCATCCGACTGAACAGCCGGCTGCGGAGTCTAAATACCTGGGAAGGCCATCCGAACTGCATCGAGCCGGGCAAGCGCCCCAGGATCACGCTCACGCCCACGCTCGTGATGAGCCGCGGCAAACCGGTCGCCGGGATTAGCGTCGCCGGAGGCGACCTTCAGGACCAGGTGAGCCTCCAGGTGCTGCTGGGCTGGCTGGAGTTCGGCCTCACTCCCGCGGACGCGGTCACGAGGCCGCGGTTTTACACGGATCACCTGGTCGGCTCATTCAACCAGCCGTTGCCGCAACTGGGCAGCCTTACCGTGGAGTCGGCCCTCGGACAGGACACGATCGAGGCATTGAAGAGCCGCGGGCACCGGGTGAAGCTGGGCAAGCCCCCCTTTGCCCACCCTATCATGGTGACCATCGATCCAAAAACCGGAACCAAGCAGGCCGCCGGCGACCCGAAGGCCAAGCGGCACGCGCGGGGATACTGAAAGGGTTCAGGGTTCAGGGTTCAGAGCCGGGCCGTGTCGGCCCGGGGCGAGGGGAATAGTGAGAAATGAGAAATGAGAAATGAGAAATGCAAAGTGCAGATTGGTGAGTGCTGCGTCATTCTGCATTTCTCACTTCTCATTTCTCACTTCTCATTGCCAATCCCCAGCCCCTAGCCCCTGCTCGCGCCTATGCTCTCGAACATAAGCGTCATTTGCTTTGCCGCCAGTTACGGCGTGACGCTGGCCTTGGAGGTCACACGGTTGCTGTTCCGCAGCGGGATCCGAGGCGCGCTGATGCTCGGGTTCGCCGGGGCGGGACTGGTGGCCCACAGCATATTCCTCTACAACCAATGGTACAACCAATGGCTGAAGACCACGCCTGGCGCGAGCCCCCTGTCCAACGGCAGCGATTGGTGCCTGGTTGCCGCTTGGGTGCTGGTGGTCTTCTACTTGTACGTGATGTGTTATCACCCGAGGACGGCCGTCGGGTTGTTCATTCTCCCGCTTGTCCTGGGCCTGATCGGGGTCGCCCATTTCGTGGCCAGCTACGAGCCATTTCCTCGGGAGGCCAACTCGAAGGTTTGGGGGCTGATCCACGCGGGCTCGATTCTTCTGGGCAGCGTGGCGGTGCTGATCGGTCTTGCCTCGGGCCTGATGTATCTTCGTCAGGCGCGGCGGCTGAAGCACAAGCTGCCTCCCCGAAAGGGCCTGCGCCTCCCCAGCCTGGAATGGCTCCAGAAGACCAATAGCCGCACCCTGACGCTCGCCCTGATGATGATCGGGCTGGGCATCCTCTCCGGCATGATGCTCAATGCGGCCAACTACGGGAGCGAGTCGGGCTGGCTCCCCTGGAACGATCCGGTCGTGTTGAGCACGGGGCTAATGTTCGGCTGGCTCCTGATTTCCGCGGGGATTGGCATGGCGTATCGGCCGGCCCGCGAAGGGCGGCGCGTGGCCTATCACACGCTGGTCAGCTTTCTCTTCCTGGTGTTGGTCCTGGCGATGGTTCTTTCGGGGATGACGCAGCACGGCGGGGTGGGGCAATGAGCGTGCAGGTCGTCGGGTGCAGCCATCACGACACGCCGATAGCGGTGCGCGAGCGCCTGGCGTTCAGCGCCGAACAGGCCCGGTCCGCGCTGCGGCAATATCGCGAAGAGTTCCCGGCCATGGAGGCGGCGATTTTGTCCACGTGCAACCGGGTGGAGTTCTACACGGCCAGCGAGCACGCCCCTTGCCCGGCGGCCCCGCAAATCGCCGAGTTCCTCGCGAGGTTTCACGGCCTGGAGCCGGCAGCGATCGCCGGGCACCTCCGCCTTCGCGCCGGCGAAGAGGCCGTGCGCCACCTGTTCACGGTGGCCGCCAGCCTCGACAGTATGGTGGTAGGCGAGCCGCAGATCCTCTCCCAGGTGAAGCTGGCCTATCAGTTGGCGGGCGAGGAGGGGAGCACGGGGCCGCTCCTGCATGTTGCGTTTCAAGCGGCGCTCAAGACCGCCAAGCGCGTCGCCGGCGAAACCAGCGTCCAGCAGCGCCGCGTGAGCATCCCCAGCGTGGCCGTGGCCGACTTCGCCCAACAGATCTTCGAGCGGTTCGACGACAAGCACACCCTGGTGATTGGCGCCGGCGAGATGGCCGAGGAAACGCTCCAATACCTGAAAGACCAGGGGTCGCAGAACGTGACGGTGGTGAACCGCAGTCCCGATCGCGCGGCCGATCTGGCCCGGCGCTGGGGCGGCCGCACGCGCCCCTGGGAGGACCTGCTTGCAGCCGTTGCCGACGCCGACCTGGTGATCAGCACCACCGGGGCCCAAGAGCCCATCGTGACCCTCCAACAGTTCCTCGTCGTCGAGCGCACGCGTCCTGCCCGGCCGCTCTTCGTCCTCGATCTGGCCGTGCCGCGGGACTTCGAGCCGGCCATCGGCGACCGGCCCGAGGTCTACCTCTATTCCGTGGACGACCTGCGCGAGGCGTGCGAGGAGAATCGCCGCCTGCGGGACAAAGAGCTGCCCGCCGCCCTGCGGATCGTCCAGCAGGAGACCGACCGCTTCATGGCGGACCTGCACCACCGCACGAGCGGCCCGATTATTCGCCGGCTCAAGGAAGGCTGGGAAAAGCCCAAAGAAGAGGAGCTGCGGCGGCTCTTGAACAAGCTGCCCGACCTGGACGACCGGAGCCGGGCCGAGATCCGCGAGGCCTTCGACCGGCTGATCAACAAGCTCTTGCACCCGCCGCTGGAATCGCTCCGCGACGAATCGCGCCACGGCATCCCCAGCGCGCTGGTGGACGCGCTGGCGAGGCTGTTCCGATTGAAGGACTAACTGCGGGCCGAAAAAGGTGCCTGTCACCTTTTCCGGGCCACTGGCGGAGCCTGGACCACCTCAAACGCCGAGCCCTTGATCCGCCGCAGCTCTTCGTGCAGCACCGGGATCCGCTCGTCCGGGGCCACGGAAATCGCCCAGTCGATCCCGTTGTCGGCCACAAACATTCCGTATTTCTTGAGGCCCTTCAGGATCGCCTGCACCTCAGGCGAGAAGCCCGAGATGTCGAAGTCCCGCTTCAAGCGGATCCGCTCGCCCATGCGGGGCAAGTTGGGATCGGTGAGCCGGCTGGCGAAGTGGGTGGCAGGGGCGACGTAGGCCCGGCGCGTGCGCCGGACCGTGACCCGCATCGCGTGCTCGACCATGCCGCGGCGCAATTCGTCGTAACGCACGACCGCCGGAAAGACCGGCAGTCCCGCCGCGTCCGACGAGGTCCAGCCGTCCGGGCGCAAGCGGTTCGTCTTCAGATCGAACACCGAGGCCTGGGCCGCCTGCCAGCCGGCGTCGGTCTTTCGGGCCTGGTAGAACTCGTAGAGCATCCGGTTGACCGGATCGACGACGATCCCGTGCCGGTCGCCGCCTTGTTTGAAGCGGTCCCGCTGAACGTCGTCAAGAGTCCAACTCTTGTGCCGCGGATCGCGGAGGTAATCAACGGGCCAGCCTTCGATCGGCATGTTGTCCGGGACGGGGAACGGCCCCTTGTCGGACTCGCCGGGATAGGAGACGATCTTCACCTCCACCCGCGGCTGACCCGGCGGCACGAGCACAAAGCCCATGTCCGGATTGTACCGAAATGGCTTGTCGGGCCCGATCGAGGCGATGATGTTCTTCGAGTTTGGGTGGAGCGGCCAGCTCGATACATCCGCGTTCCACGGGTTATCAGGCGGGAAGACCTGAAGGGCCTCCAGGATGCGGTCGGCCTCCGCCGTATTGAAGAAGACCGGCTTCGTGACCTCCGGCATCTTGGGCCGCGCTTGGGTAGGCGTTGTAGGCTGGGACGCAGCCCCAGCAGCGGTAGGGCCGGCCGTGCCGGCCGCCACGTCGCCCCTCTCCCACTCCGGGAGAAAGGCCGGGGGTGAGGGCACTGCGCGGTCAGAGTGCGATACTGCGAGAAGGCCGCTCGCCACCACAGTCACGATGAAGCAGATTCTCTTAGACATCATCTTCCCTCCCAAGCGGCATACAGTGCCACCGTAGATTGGTAGGCTACGTCGCGTCGGGTTCAGGACAGGATCGAGACAGATCCGGATAGTCCTGGAGAACCTCGCGCGGCACGGCTTTCCCCATTTTGAGCGCCTCCTGAACACGATACTTGTGTGCATAATCCGTTGTCATGCCACCCCAAGCGCGCAGGAGATCCTTGACGCGACGGTCATTCGACCATCGTACCCGGGATTTCAGCTGCGCTTTCCGGGCGCGCCAGACTGCGAGCGGAACCTGCCACGGCTCGACTCCCTCCCAGCCTGCGCGCCCCGCCACGAGCCCATCCGCGAGAGGCGCTGTTAGAGGCCGGGGGTGAAGGAGCCTAAGAGCACGACGCGGCGGGGATGAAAGAACTCGGCGACGCGGCGACCGAATCGCTCGATTTGCCGGATCGTGGACGTGGCCGGCCCCGGTCTCATGCTCGGCAGTCTATCAGAACGACGGGGGGTTGTCCAAGGCGACCATGCCGCCAACCCAGAACGCCGGCACCACGCCCACGCGGATGTGGGCATGGCACCCAACGGTGAGAACGTGGTTCCGAGGGGGACGGGTTGAAAACCCGTCCTACGTTGAATGACAGGCAGGAATGCCTGTCCTCCGGCGACGGGCTGGAACCCCGTCCTACTGGTCGAAGTAGAGGCAGAACTCGTAGGGGTGCGCGCGGAGGCGCAGAGCGTCGGCCCCAGAAGCCCCGTGAAACCCCGAAAACCAGCACACTTGCCGTGTTTGGCCGAAAAGTCCGGCGGACGAGCACCGCGGCCCACTGGGAAATCCGCGGAATTCCTTCGGCGGCGGTTCCGCTTCCGAGCCAAGCCTGCTACAATCGGGGGTCGCGGGGGCGAGAGACCGCAGATTCCCTCAGCTTCCTCCGACGTCTTCGCTCCGAGTCGCACGGCGGCGACCAGCCGCGGATGTCCGTTGGATCGCCGCTGATCGGCTTCCTTTTCTTGGTGTGGCCCTCGCGCTGGCCGTCGAGGATCCGGCTCCCGATGGCCATTGTTCTCAGGAGAGAAGCGAAAGGTTCTTTGGACCCGGCACGCAACCTTTGCCGCCCAGTGGAGGATTCATGGCCAGAGACAGCAACACCTACGCCAAGCGTCAGCGGGACATGCAGAAGAAGCAGAAGGCGCAGGACAAGAGAACGCGTCGCGACAAAAGGAAGGAACAGGCGGACCGCGTCGACCGTCCCGCCAGCGACGCCCCCCCCGCTAGTGAGACCTAGCGGATACCGCGCCACCAGAAGCAAAGGAGAACCGCATGGGCACCTCGCCCCTGGTACACGCTCCGACGGGTCGTCAGCGATCCATTCGGCGCCATTCGCGGGGACTGTCGCTGAAGAAGGCAGTCCGCTTTTCCGTGGACGCGCTGTTCGAGTTCAACTGGCGCGCCACGCAGGGCAGGGCGCTTTGGTCTGAGACGGAACGCGTCTGGCTCGGCAGCAACACGTTTCTCGACTGGGCGATCCGGGATGCGGACATCGATATTCCCTGGGTCGTCGCCACGGCTGACGATGCCCCGAAAGACGCCTTACGTCTCCGCGAAGCGGTCCGCGAGGAACTCGTAGCGTATTGGGCCGATCGGCTCGACGCTTTGCCGCCCAAGGGTCGCCCGCACTGGCTGCCTTTGCCCTGATCGGCAGAAAGCAGCCTGCTCACTCCGCGACCGGGGCCGCGGGGCACCTCCGGCGCCGCCGGAGCCTAGCGTGCCGTTGTATCGTACGTCCACGGCGCTCGGGAGACGCCTGGCTGTGCCGCACCATGGCGCGGCTCAATTGAAAGGCGGGTGCATCCTGCCGTCGGAGTGGCTATAATCCCGCAGATCGCAGCGCGGCGGTTGGCTCTTTGAAGGTGTGCCATGAGCCATGTCACCCGAATACTGCGGGCCGTTGAGCAAGGTGACCCCTCGGCCGCCGAGCAGCTTCTCCCCTTGGTCTACGACGAGTTGCGGAAGCTGGCGGCCGAGAAAATGGCCCAGGAGAACCCGGGCCAGACGCTCCAAGCCACGGCCCTTGTCCACGAGGCGTATTTGCGGCTGGTGGGGAGCGAGACCCGCCGGACGTACCGTGATCGCAGCCACTTCTTTGCCTCAGCCGCCACCGCCATGCGCCGGATCCTCGTGGACAGCGCCCGTGCCAAGCGGTCAGACAAACGGGGCGGCGGCCGCCACAGGGAACGACTGGAAGACATGGCCGCCCCCTTGCCTGATGACGAGCTGCTGGCACTGCACGAGGCGCTCGGCAAGCTGGCTGTCGAAGACCCGCTTAAGGCACAACTTGTTGAGCTTCGCTACTTTGGGGGGTTGACGGGCGACCAGGCGGCGGACGTTCTGGGAATCTCTCCCAGCTCGGCGGATCGCCACTGGGCGTTTGCGCGGGCCTGGCTGCAAACCGAGGTCCGCGGCCGCTGAGGCAGAAGCCGGAGATTCTTTGAGATTCCGTGGTGCTGGCGGGCCACATATCTCGCTTATCCGTGTGGAGGGCCGCTCTTGGCCCCGGAGAGAAACCATGAAAGAGGAACAACTTTTCCACCAGGCCCTGGAACAGCCCGAGGACCGACGCGCCTCCTTTCTCGACGCCGCCTGCGGCGGGGATGCCGACTTGCGCCAGCGTGTGGAGGTGCTACTGCGGGCGCATGCAAACCCAGGCAGCTTTCTCGGATCGCCCGCCCACGGCGTTGGCATTTCCCCCACCATCGACCAGCCCATCACCGAAAAGCCCGGCACTGTCATCGGCCACTACAAGCTCCTGGAGGAGATCGGCGAAGGGGGCATGGGCGTGGTCTACATGGCCGAGCAGCAGGAGCCCGTGCGCCGCAAGCTGGCCCTGAAGATCATCAAGCCGGGGATGGACACCCGGGCGGTGGTGGCCCGGTTCGAGGCCGAGCGGCAGGCCCTGGCCCTCATGGACCACCCCAACATCGCCAAGGTATTTGACGGCGGCACCACCGCCAGCGGCCGGCCGTATTTCGTGATGGAGCTGGTCAAGGGCGTGCCCATCACCAGGTATTGCGACGAGAACCGGCTGACGCCCCGCGAGCGGCTGGAGCTGTTCGTCCAGGTTTGCCACGCGGTGCAGCACGCCCACCAGAAGGGGATCATCCACCGCGACCTGAAGCCGTCCAACGTGATGGTCGCGCTCTACGACGGCGTGCCGGTCCCTAAGATCATCGACTTCGGCGTTGCCAAGGCCACCGGCGGGCAGCTCACCGAAAAGACCGTGTTCACCGGCTACGGCCAGATGATCGGCACGCTGGAGTACATGAGCCCGGAGCAGGCCCGGCTCGATCAACTGGACATCGACACGCGGAGCGACATCTACTCGCTGGGCGTGCTGCTTTACGAACTCCTGTCCGGCCAGACGCCGTTTGACGGCCAGCGCCTTCGCAGCGCGGCGTTTGACGAGATGATGCGGATCATCCGCGAGGACGAGCCGCCCAAGCCGAGCACGCGGCTGAGCGAGTCGAAGGATGCGCTGCCGTCGATCTCGGCCCAGCGGCGCACGGAGCCGGCCAAGCTGACGAAGTTGGTCCGTGGCGAGCTGGACTGGATCGTGATGAAGTCGCTGGAGAAGGACCGCAACCGCCGTTACGAGACGGCCAACGGCTTCGCGCTGGATATCGAGCACTACCTGGCGGACGAGCCGGTCGAGGCATGCCCGCCGTCAGCGGCGTATCGACTGCGGAAGTTCGCGCGGCGGAACAAGGCAGGTCTGGGGGTTGTTGGGCTAGTGCTGTTGTTCCTCATCTTGCTGGGCGCCGGCGCCGGCTGGATGCTGCGTGACCGTGAGGCGCGGCGCGAAGAAACGGCTCACCAGACTCGGGAGTCCTTGACGCGGGCGCGCAAGTGGATCGGCGAGAACAAGGTGGCGCTGGCCCGTCAGGAGCTGGCCGCGGCCAAGGGGCGAATGGGAAGCGACCGGGCCGCGCTGGGGGACCTGGTGCATCAGATCGAGGCCCTGGAGGCCGAACTGGCCCAGTATGAACGCTTCCTGGACCTGGTCGAGCAGGCCCATGAGGCGGAATTCCCCCAGCCTGTGGCGTTGGCTCTCCCGGCCGACTCCCCCGGCGGGACGGCGGCGGCACATCCGCAGGCGAGCACTCCGGCGCGAGAGCCGGCCAAAGCCGTTCCCTTCTTGCTCCAGGCCCTGTCCTGCTATGGAGTCCTCGAGCACGACGACTGGAGCGCGCGACTGGAGGGCGGTTGGCTGGAGCCGGAGCAGGTGGCGCGGGTGCGACGCACGGCTTACGAGGGACTGCTGCGGCTGGCCAATGACGTCGCTCGCCGGGAGGTGGATCACCGCTCCGCCCGGAAGGTGTCCCCGCAGGAGGCCGCCAAGGAGGCGCTGGCTTACCTGCGCCGGGCCGAGGCCGGCGCTCGACCGACCTCCGCCTTCTACCAGATTCGTGCCCGCCTCCTCAAGACGCTTGGGAAGCAAGCGGAGGCGCGCCAGGACGAGGAGCTGGCCCAAAAGACGCCGGCAACGATTGCCCTGGACCACAGTCTACTGGCGGCGGCGGCTTACGACGCACGCGATAAGGCTCAAGCAGTCAAGGAGTACGAGGCGGCGCTGCGCGCGGAACCGACGCACTACTGGTCGTTGCTGGGGCTGGGAGCCTCCCTGGCGAACCTGGGCCTACAAGACCAGGATACCGCCTTTGCGGCAGGGTGCTTGACCGGCTGCATCCTGCAGCGCCGGGACCACGCGAGTCCCTACTTCTTTCGAGGCAAAGCCTACCTTAGGTTAAAGCGTCTGAAGGAGGCGGAGGCGGACTACCGGGAGGCGCTCCGCCTGCGGCCCGACTTCCCTGAAGCACACGTCAATCTAAGCGTGGTACTTTTTGAGCAGAATAGGTATGGCGAAGCAGAGGCAGAATGCCGGGCGGCGCTCCGCCTGCGGCCCGATTTCCTCGAGGCCCACATTGCCCACCACGTCCTCGGCAACATCCTGCGCCGCCAGGGAAAGATTCCCCAGGGGGAGGCGGAGTACCGGGAGGCGCTGCGCCTACGGCCCGACTACCCCGAGGCTCACGACACCCTGGGCTTTCTCCTGTACGTGCAGAGTAGGTATACCGAAGCGGAGGCGGAGTACCGGGAGCTCGTGCGCCTGCGGCCCGAATCCGCCGAGGCCCACTACCAGCTCGGCATGACCCTGAGTGGCCAGGCAAAACATGCCGCGGCCGAGGCGGAGTACCGGGAGGTCCTGCGCCTGCAGCCCGACTACAAAGGGATCCACGCCAGTTTGGGCCACGCCCTGCATCGCCAGGGAAAGCTTGCCGAGGCGGAGGCGGAGCATCGGCAGGCGCTGCGCCTCAACCCCGAGCTCCCCCACTTCCACTACAACCTGGCCAGGACCCTGAGTGACCAGGGAAAGCATGCGGAAGCGGAAGCGGAACTCCGGGAGGCGCTCCGCCTGCTGCCCGACTATCCCGAGGCCCACGTAAACCTAGGCCTGGCCCTGGAACGCCAAGGGAAGCTCGCGGAGGCGGAGGCAGAGTACCGGGAGGCCCTGCGACTACGGCCGAACTTCCCCCAGGCCTACATCGCCCACCAGAACTTGGGCGACCTCCTGAGACGCCAGGGGAAGCTTGCCGAGGCGGAGTTGGAGTGCCGGGAGGCGCTGCGTCTGCGCCCCGACTACCTTCAGGCCCATGTGGCCCTGGGCTGGGTCCTGCACGGCCAGGGGCGGTATGCGGAGGCGGAAGCGGAGGCCCGGCAGGCGCTGCGCCTGCGGCGGGACGACCCCTTCGCCGCCAACATCGTGGGCTTTGCCTTGCGGGGGCAGGGGAAGCCTGCCGCCGCCGCGCGATTCTACGCCCAAGCCTTCGCCGCCACGCCGAGCCTGGCCGACGACCCAGGGACCGAGGACCGTTACAACGCCGCCTGCTACGCGGCGCTGGCCGGCTGCGGCCAGCACGACGGTGCCAATCTCGATGAGGCGGAGCGGGCCCGCCTGCGCCGGCAGGCCCTGAACTGGCTGCGGGCCGACCTGGCGGCTTGGGGCCAGCGCTTGGAGAAGGAGCCGGACAAGGCCCGCGCCCTCGTGCACGAGAAGTTGCGGTACTGGCAGCAGGACGCCGACTTCGCCGGCGTGCGCGGCGAAGCGCTGGCCAAGCTGCCCGAGGCGGAGCGGCAGGCCTGGCAACAACTGTGGGCGGATGTCGAGGAGACGTTGAGCAGAGCGAACCACAAAGACACCAAGGACACGAAGAACAAGCCCACGAACTGATCACTCTCTTCGTGCCCTTTGTGTCCTTTGTGGTGAATCAACAAAGGGGCCGGGGAGGCCCAAGGCGTCAACCAAGACCCTCCCCGGCCGGACCAACCCCCGGGCGGCCTGGTCTGCGCGCCCGGGGGCACGGCTTGTTGCATTATACCGCGGACCGGCTTCAGCAGAAGGAGAACCCCAATGGGTCCCATGAAGCGATTTCGACTCGTAGTGGTGTTCCTCATGGTCGGGGCACTTGTCGCGGGCCTCGCCCCCGCAGCCAGTACCTCGCCCACTGGCGTTGCCAAGCTCAAGCCTGTGGGCGATGAGCACAGCGCGTCGGGCTACGCGACGGTGGTGCGGGTGCCACAAGGGCGTTGGGGCTTTGGGTGGAGGCTCAGCGTGAACTGTAGTGGCCTGACGCCCGGCGCCCTGTACTACGTGGCTTTTCCGAGGTCGGCGACCTCGCCGGCAAGCTCGGAGGGCACCTGGGGAACCTGGGGCGTGCTCTTCAGCAGCAGCCCTCCGAGGACAGTCTCGGTCTTCCGCGTCGCCCCGGACCGCGGGAACGTCCTCGTGCTGAGCGGGACGTTCGTTTGGCACTAGAGGTGAAGAAGTCAGTTCACCCGGCTACCGGGCGTGGCGGCGAGCGCCGCGGCCCTGGCGTGCGGCGCCCCCGGCCTCGCCCGGCCAGCTCGCTCCACGCGCTCGGCGGCGCCCCCCAGCTTCACCTACCTGCGGACCGGATTGGGCAAGAGGAGAGGTGATGCGCAGATCGAAAGGCGGATGCGAGAGAAGAGGAGAGCGGTGTCCGGCATCGTCCGGGTTGCTTGGCTTGCGGGCCCGGATGAATGCCAATTCCTTGAACCGCAAGCCGTTTCTGTTTGGAGGACGAACCATGTCTTTTGCCTCTTGGATTGAATCACTGAAGCGCGGTCCCGGCCGCGACCGACGCACGCACCACCGCAGACAACACACGAGAACGGTGAGCCCCCGGCGCTCCTTCCTGCCCCGGCTGGAGATGCTGGAGGACCGAAACCTGCTGAGCACCTTCATGGTGTTGAACCTTGGCGACGCGGGGTCCGGCTCGCTGCGCCAGGCGATCCTCGACGCTAACAAGCACTCGGGCGCGGACGTGATTCGCTTTGCCCCGCAGGTGAGGGGCACGATCGCGCTTGCCAGCGAGTTGAGTGTCGTAGATGACGTGAGGATCGACGGCCCGGGCGCCTGCCGCCTGACGCTGAGCGGCGGGGGAAGCACCCGCGTCTTCGACATCAGCGGCCGCTCCAGCCACGTGATGATCGATGATCTGACTATCGCCAACGGGATGGCCATCGGACACACGGCGCCGGGCACGGGGGTATCCACCGCCATGACGGACGGCGGACCGGTGACGCTAGGCGGCGGCATCCTCAACATGGGCGCCTCCCTGACCCTCGACGACGTGACCCTGGTCAACAACCGGGCCAACGCCAGCGGACCTGGCGGGGACAACGCGGCCGGCGGGGGCATCGCCAACGTCTTCGGCGCTACGCTCAAGGTCATGGACAGCAGCTTCCAAGGCAATCAGGCGGTGGCCGGCGCCGGCGACAGCTATGGCGGCGGTATTTACAATGACGCTGGCTCCACCTTGACCGTTAAGGACTGCACCTTCGCCGCCAACCAGGCAACCCAGGGCGTCTACATCGGCAGCTTCGGGGGCGCCATTGCCAACGCTTGCAGCCAGGCCACGGTGTCCGACAGTATCTTCAGGAACAACGTGACCCACGCCCGCGACGGAGCTAACGGGGGTCCCAATCAGCCGGGCGGTGACGGACGCAACGGCGCAGGCGGCGGCATCGCCAGTTCTAGCTGGGGCTTGCTTGAGGCCACCTATGCGAGTACGGGTTTGGCTGTGAGCGGCAGCACGTTCATCGGCAACCAGGCTATTGGCGGCAAGGGTGGCGACGGGGGCTCGGGGGCCTCGGGCGGCAGCGGCTCCGAAGGCGACGCCGGCGCCATCGCTCCGATGGGTTCAGGATCTTCGTGCATTGTCTCATTTTGCGTTTTCGTCAGCAATCGAGGCTTCGGTGGCGCCGGCGGCAATGGCGGGGATGGCGGTAATGGCGGTCCGGGTCAACTTGGCGATGGAGGCGCCATTGATGTCATGAGCGCGGCCCTTACGGTCACGGATAGTCTATTCATGGACAACCAGGGAGTTGGCGGCGCCGGCGGCATGGGCGGTGACGGAGGCAACGGCGGCGACGCCGGCGGAAGCTTTGGTGGCGGCATCATGAACACCCTTTTGGGCGACGGCCTTGACGTCCTTCCGACCCTCGTTGTCAGCAATTCCACGTTCATCAACAATCGGGCCATCGGCGGCCCCGGCGGCAACGGCGGCATCGGCGGCGCTGGCGGCATGGGCGCAGGTGGAGGCATTGAAACTCCATGGGGCACGTTGGACGTCTGCCACAGCACGTTCCTCGGCAACCAAGCGATCGGCGGTAACGGCGGCGCGGGCGCGAACGGAATGGGCGGCTTCAGCGGCATGGCCGCTGGCGGCGGCATCGTGTGCGGCCAACCTGAGGATACGAATTCGAACGGTTCCATCACCGATTGCACGCTCGTGGGCAACGTGGCCCGCGGCGGGGCAGGCACGGCGGGCAGCGATGGCGGCATGGCCCTGGGCGGCGGGATCGTCAACGGCCTCGGGACGCTCGTCGTCAGCCGCACCACCCTCATCGGCAACGAGGCCATAGGTGGAGCCGCCGGGGCGGGCGCCAACGGCGGCTATGCGCTCGGCGGCGGGTTCTACAACATGGGCGCCGCAACCCTGAACAAGAGCACCATCACTCGCAACAAGGCCAAGGGTGGCGCCGCAGGCTCAGGCGGCGAGGCCGGGCTAGGGATCGGCGGCGGCGTCTACAACGATAGAGTCGACGGGGCAACGATCTCGATCGACGCCCTGACTTGGATCTTCGCCAACTACGCCGACCTGTTCCCCGACCGCTACGGTTGCTAGGACCGGCGAAACGAAGGCCGGGCAGCAGACTTGGCCCGAACGTGCTTCAAGACGAAGAACCGGCCCGTGAGGTCCACGGCCACGATCCGCGCAGCGTGGGTGGCGCGGCCCTCACCGGCCGGCGCCATGCGTGAGCGCGGCAGTGGCATCCAGCAGTGACGCGCGTGTTCCCATGGGACGGGTTGGAAACCCGTCCTACGATGAAGGACCAGGCAGGAATGCCTGTCCTCCTCGACAGGCAGGAATGCCTGTCCTCCTCGACAGGCAGGAATGCCTGTCCTCCTCGACAG
>CAYGZI010000017.1:0-21202 GCA_964354245.1 uncultured Planctomycetaceae bacterium | reverse complement strand
TGCTCTTGCAGGGGCTTTCTGTGCTCTGCGCGGCCGATTTGCGTGCCATACTTCATTAGTTGCCCACAGGCGAGTATTCCTTCCTCTGGTCCCCAATCCCTAATCCCCAATCCCTAATCCCTAGTTCGCCTCATGGCCGAGCAACTGATCGCCGAACTGGAGCCCGTCGCGCGCCCGGAGCCGTTGCGGCCGGAGGAGCCGGACGACGGCGCCTTGGAGCGCGTCGTCGTGTTGGGGTTGCCCTTGGCACGGCTCGATTATGACGGCACGTTGGACCAGGTGGACCGGCTGATCGAGCGCGGCCGCCCGGCCTTCTTCATCACTGCCAACCTCCACTACGCAATGCTCACCGGCCGCGACCCGCGTCTGGCTGCGGTCAACCGCAAGGCCGCCTTTCTGGTGGCCGACGGAATGCCGCTGGTCTGGTGCTCGCGCATGGGATCGAAGCCTCTGCCCGAGCGCGTGGCCGGTTCGGACCTGATCTACTCGCTTTGCCGCCGGGCAGCCGCGCGGGGCTATCGCGTCTTCTTCCTCGGCGGGGCCCCCGGAGTGGCCGAGGAAGCGGCCCGGCGGCTCTGCGAGCGTTACCCCGGGCTCCAGGTCGCCGGCATCGAGGCCCCCGAACTCGAGCGCCTTTCCTTGCGACAGCACGCCGCGCTCGTCGCCCGGATCCGGCGCGCGGCCCCGGACCTGTTGTTCGCGGCACTCGGTCAGCCCAAGGGGGAACTCTGGCTGGCGGAGAACTACCGGAGGCTGGGAGTCCCGGCGTGCGTTCAGGTGGGGGCGAGCTTCGATTTTGTGGCCGGACGCATGCCCCGGGCGCCGCAATGGCTGCGGCGGATCGGCCTGGAGTGGGCCTATCGCTTGTGGCGCGAGCCCCGCCGGCTGGCCACGCGCTATCTGCGCGACGCGGTCTTCCTCGTGAAGGCCGTGCGGCGAGGCGCTTAGCGTCCTTCGACCGCCAAGAGTCTCGTTCTGCGCTTGAGCGTGCGGAGCGTCAGGAAGATCGCCAGCCCCGCCGCAAAGGCCCCGCTCCAGACCGGCTCGACCGTGAGGTCGCGATGGACGACAACCCGCTCGTAGACCTTCAGGACGTAAAACGCCGCGATGATCCCGAACAGCCCGGGGTACTCGCGGCGGAGCACCGTGCGGAGCGAGAAGGGCAGCTCCGGCCTGCGCCAGCCCCTGAGCTTGGGGAAGAAGGCCGGGGTCTTCTCGGCCCATTGGACGTAGGCGTCCCCGAACTTGCGCCGGAGGAACTCCTCCTCCGCAAACATGATCCGCTCGTAATAGATCCAAAACAGCAGGGCCACGATGGCCGCCAGCCACCACACCCCGCAATACATGGCCACCCCCAGCCAGACGACGAAATTCGCCAGGTACAAAGGGTGGCGCACGACGGAGTACATTCCCGTCGTGTTGAGGACCTCGGCAATCTGACCTGCCTTGGTGTTGCGTCCGGAAGTCCCTTGAGGAACGCAGCCCACGGTCAGGGCCCGGATGCCCAAGCCGACGAAGGAGACGGCCATGCAGAACAGCCCCCAGTAGTCGGGCCAGGGGCGGTCTTGACTGAGATAGTCCGGGTGCTGCATCGCAAGGAGGATCGGCGCCGCCAGGAAGAGGGGCAAGAAGCTCCGCCAGCGGAACAGCCACCTGCCGGAAAGCTCTAGTTCCTCACGCAGCGCCATCCGTGGACCCCTACACTGGGGGACTAGACCGCTTCGGTCGATCCGCGCCGGCCGGGCCAACTGGTCCGGCAAGCAGGCATGGGTTTCTAGCCGAAAGCCCGAAAGCGGTCAATCGCAACAGGCCGGACCGCGAGGTCACACGATCTCTTCGGCCTGGGGGTCCCACCGCACCGTGCGCTGCCGGCGATACGAGGCAATGGCCATCTGGCAGGCAATCGCCGACCGGAATCCCATCTCGAAGGGGCAGACGGGCTCCTTGCGGCTCCGCACGCAATCGAAGAAGTTCTGCATGTGCTGCCCCGTCGAATCCGAGTAACCGGCGGTCTGACCGGGGCCCTCGCCCACGCCGGCATCCTTCTGCCCGGCGCCGGAGGGGCTCTTGCCTTGCGGCAGGTAGACCACCCGATCGGCCTCGTCGTGCATCACGGTCCCCTTGGTGCCGAAGAGGAAGTCGTGGGTCTCGCCGTAATAGGCATTGTTGAACGTGGAGTTCCAGATGAACAGGATCTTCTCCGAATGATTCATGGAGACCGTCATCGTGTCCGGCACCTCCATCTTGGGAGAGCGGTAATTCGCGCCGGCCATGGTCACCGTCTCTGGAATGCTCAGGCCCAGGACCTGGTACCAAAAGCCCACCTGGTGGACCATGTTCTCGAACACGTTGCCGCCCGAGTAATCCCAGTAGAACCGCCAATTGACGACCCGCTGAGGATCGAACGCGCGGTGCGGGGCCTCGCCCTCGAAGGCGGGCCAATCGACGTGCTCCGCGTCGCAGTCCGGAGGAATCTGCCTGAGCCAGCCGCCATACGGGGCGTTGCGGAAATGGTGGGCCTGGATGGCGGAGACCGTGCCCATGCGGTCGGGGGTGATCAATTCCTGGACCTTGCGGATGCCCGGCCCGCTGTTCATCTGCATCCCGATCTGCACCACGCGCCCCGAGCCGGCAAACGCCTTGCGCATCCGCTTGGCGTGGTCGGGATTGAAAGCCATGGTTTTCTCCTGATAGACGTCCTTGCCGGCCTGGATTGCGGGCACGAAGCTCAGAACGTGCTGGTGTTGCGGGGTGGCGATAAGGACGGCGTGGATCGACTTGTCTTCCAGCAGGCGGCGGAAATCGCGGTAGGTCTTGGCCGCCGGGGCGATGGCCTTGGCCTCGTCCAAGCGGCGAGTGTAAACGTCCGCCACCGCAACGGCCTCGACGTTCGGGCAGCCGATGGCGGCCCGGAATATCTCCTTGCCGCGCCCGCCCGCGCCGATCAGACCGATGCGGATCCGCTCGTTGGCGCCCAAAGCAGACCGGGACGCGACGGCTCCGGCCGCGGCCGCGCCGGCCGCTCCACCGGCCACCTGACGCAGAAATGCACGGCGACTGGACATGACTGGCTCCTGAGATTGAGGTCCTGGGGAATAACTTGGGGGCCGTCTCGATTTTCGCTCAGCCGGGCACCGACCGGAGGTCGGTCGGGGGATGTCCCCCTCTGGAAACTGGCGGATTCAGAGTGCGTCTCAGTGTATCGCGGGCCGGGCCGTCTTTCGAGCCCGCGGCTTGCGATGGGTGCCGGGTCTGGTAGAGTAAGGCATGAGGGGGTGACAGGGTGGGGACTTGGATGGGTGGCCGAGTGGTCTAAGGCGGCAGTCTTGAAAACTGCTGTGGGCGTGAGTCCACCGGGGGTTCGAATCCCTCCCCATCCGTTCTCCTTGCGCCGCAAGGACTTAGCACTGTGCCGCTTCCCAATCCACGTTCTGCCACGTGAGGGAAAGCACCTCAGACGGGCACCGTAGGCCCCCGTAGCGTGCCAGGGCCACGATCAAACGCCAATCGCGGTTCGGACAGGCTTCCAACAGCTTGGCCGTCTCTTCCCGGGTAACGAACCGCATCCGGTCGGGCATGGTGGGCTGGACCCCGACTTCGGCAAAGGGATCGGCCGCAACCAGCTTGTGCCGGACGGCCGCCCGGAAGATCGTCTTGGCGAATTGCAGACGCTTGCGCACGGTCATGGGGGCCAGCCCAAGGCCGATCAAGTGGAGCTTGTAGTTGTCCGCGTCGCCGGGGGTGATTTCCCGTATATGCCGATCCGCGCCGAAGAATCCGACCAGCCCCATCCGGCCCTGCCGCCAGATTTCCTTGGTCGCCGGCTTCACGTCCACGCGGTGGGACACGTAATCGTCGATGAACGCCCCCAGTGCCGCGCCGGCGCGCTTCGGCGCTAGCCCCACGGCCGCCAGCTTGTCGGCCATTTCATCGCCTAAGCCGGCCACCCAACGCGAAACCTCTTCATCCGGGGCGTGGCCCGTGATCGCAGCCGCGTTCAGGGCCTCTACCTTCGTCTTTACCGCCTCAGCTTGCCGCCGGCTCACCTTGCCCAGCCGGAGGGTCTTGCGCTTGCCGTCCGGGGCGACAAAGAGGATTCGGAAGCCGCCGGGTTCCTTGCCGATGCTCGCCACGTTTTCACCTGCCTTTCCGCTTGCGTGGCGTGTCGGCCACGATCCGCAGCCCGAGGTATTCGCCCAGCGTGTCCATTACTGCACACGAAACGCCGCGCTCGCTGACCACAAACCGATAGAGGGCCGTCTTGTCAATCCCCGTGGCCCTGCATATCGCGGCCTGTGACTGCCCGCAGTTCAAGACCGCCTGCCGCAACTGGTCGGTGAGTGGAAGATGCTTTCGTTTCATCGGTTCAATCCTATCCGTCAGTTGTCTTTTTGTCAACCGCCCTGTTTCGATTTTTCGCACGGGCGGCCTTTCGCACTCGCTCGCAATCTCCCCTTGCCCATTTTCACACCCCGCCAAAGCCCCGTATTCGCTTACAGAGGGCCGCCTGCCCGATAGGATTAAGTTATCGACCGGGCCCACGGGAACGCAACAGCGGGCCTCCTGCGCGGCCGCGTTTTCGGTCGGGGCCATGACACGTGCCGCCAGGGCCGCCGCTTCTGCATACGCTGCCAAGCCCTCCATACCTTCCCACACCTTGCCACTTTCGGACTGGCAATCTATGGCAATGTATGACCCTCCAAAGGCTCCTCACCTACCGAATCGGGGAGCTTCCAGTAGGACCGCGAGCCCGGGCCGAAGCCCTCCCGGTCGGACTGTACGCCCAATTCCTTCTTGGCCCGGTGTAGGGTCCGATCGGCAATGCCCTCCGCGTGCGCACGCTCCGCAATCGTGCTGGCCTCCGCCGGACCATCGGCGAGCAGATCGCGGAGCCATGCCTTGGCATCCGTGCGCTGCCCGCCACCCGCCGCCGGGTTTGTGGTCATGACCTCATCGGCCGTGACCTGGATCGGCTCCGGCTCCCATGCCAAGTAGGGCACGTTGCTGTCGGAAACCATGATCGTGTAGGCCATGCCCCCGGCGGTGTCCGCGGCCAGGTTGTTCTTGATCGGGACCATCAGCCGGCGCGTCGGGCCCTGCTTGTCCTTGACGACCCCCCACGCCGCCCGGGCCGCCGCGACGAAGGCCAAGGAGCCCATCGTCCGGTACATCGCCGGCCCGCCGGCCTTGTTCAAGTGGGAAACCGCGACCACGGCAACTCGGAGACGTTGGGCCAGCTCAGCCAGCGGGGCCAGTACGGCGCGAACGTCGAAGTTCTTGTGGCTGTCGATCTTCCCGAGGTACGCGCTGATCGGGTCGATAATGACCAGCCGGCAGTCCTTCACCATCAAGACGGCTTGCTCCAAGGCGGGCACGTCCCGCTCCAGGGAGAACGACCGGGCAACCTTCTGCTTCGCGTCCGCGTCGTACCACTCCACAGCCTGGAGCACGTGGATCTTGCTCGGGTCTGCGCCGGCCGCGTCCAGCCGAGGGCGGATGGTATCCGCAGGATCATCCTCCGCGGTCAACAGGACCACCGATCCGGACGTGTTCGGCTCTTGGAGGCTATCGGGCCACGGGGCCCCTCGGGATACGCGCGTGGCGATGTCCAGCGAAATGAGACTCTTGCCAAGTCCCGGATCGCCGGCAATCAGCGTAGTCTTGCCGATTGCGATTCGACCGGG
The DNA here is from genome assembly GCA_964354245.1 of uncultured Planctomycetaceae bacterium. Lineage (GTDB taxonomy): Bacteria > Planctomycetota > Planctomycetia > Pirellulales > Thermoguttaceae > CAYGZI01. The sequence goes on along the minus strand of CAYGZI010000017.1, from coordinate 15,518 downwards.
CCACAGCCATTGGATCGCCACCGGCACCACGTCGCTCAGACACGCCATGATCGGACCTCCGATGTTGTAGGGCTTGCCATTGGCCGGCCCCAGTAACTCCCGGGCATCCCGCCGGCTCTGGTCGATCGGTATGCTCGGATCGTGCGCGCTTCGGATAAGCTCTATTGCGGCGCGGATGTTGAGCCGCCGCTCGGCACAGTCCAGGACGATGCCCGCGTAGTGGGCCGCGTGGCTCGGGGCAGGGACGTTCTGTATCACCACCGCGATGCACGCCTTGTCGGCCAGTCTGTCGTGGTCGCCGCTCTGCCGGAGACTGTGGACCAGCAACTCGTGGTCGATGGGCTCCCTTGCGGTGGCCATGCGTTGCAGGTGCCGAAAGAGAGTGGAGTAATCCTGGTTGTGGAAATGCTCGGGGCGGAGAGTAGCAGGGCTAGGGGATCAGCTTTGCGGCGTTCCACTTCGGCCTGGTTGTGTGTCCGGTTACTCATCGGCTCACCCCCTTTCGGCAAGACGGGCAGCCGGCGTCGATCCACTGCCGGATTGCGACAGCGGACCACCGGACCAGGGCCCCGAGTTTGACGGGGGCCGGCGAGAGAGTAGCGGTCATAACGGGTCCTTTCGTGGTCTGAGACGCGTTGGCCGGCGTACCCTACGCCAGCCCCAACGCGCCAGCTACAGACCACGAATTGAACCCAATCGGACCCTACCGCCGGTCAACTACCAAGGATACGCAACTCCCATAATGCCAAGCCGTTGCGACGGAAATGCCAGCCGACACGCTTTACTGAAAAATCCAATTCGGGGTCCCATTTGGTCCGATTCGGGCTTGACAGTTTCGCATTTTGCGAAAATACTTGTAGAGGAGAGACGATTACAGGGGATGGCAGGATGCACGTAATCTCCCAGAAGAAACTCCGGGAGTTTTGGACGAAGTGGCCCGAAGCGGAGAACCCGCTACGGGCTTGGTATCGGGTGGCGGAACGCGCCACGTGGGAATGCTTCGCGGACGTTCGGGCGGTCTACCCTCATGCGGACCAGGTGGGCCGCTGTACCGTGTTCAACATCGGCGCGAACAAGTTCCGGCTCGTGGTGGTGATTCACTTCGACCGTGGGAGGGTCTATATCCGCCACGTCTTGACCCACAAGCAGTACGACAGAGGCGTGTGGAAAGGGGATTGCTGATGGCCACCGTGAATCGCCCGGGAAAGGTCAAGGACCGTTACTTTGAGTTGGTCCGCCGGTTTCCGCTCCGTCCCATCCGTTCGGACGAAGAGTTGGACGGGGCGGTCCGAATGGTCGATTCGCTCTTGGACCGGCGGAACCTCGCTCCCGAGGAGAAGGACTACCTGGAGGTTCTTGGCGACTTGGTCGAGCAATACGAGAGCGATGCCCACCCGATGCCCCCGGTCTCCGATGCGGAAATGCTCCGTCACCTCATCGAAGCCAAGGGGGTTTCTCAGACGGAGACTTCCGCAGCCACGGGGATCGCGGACTCCACGATTTCCGAGGTGCTCAAGGGCAAGCGTTCCTTGAATCGGAACCACATTGGCAAGCTGGCAAGATACTTCAACGTGCCTCCCGACGTGTTCGCCTTCTAGGGATTCTCTGCCGCCGGACCACACAGGCAGGTCTTCCCATGCGGGGAATAGGACAGGGGCGTCAGGGGCCTGGAAACCGATCCGGCCGCGGGTGTCGGGACGCAATACCCAACTGGCAGTCCGTAGGAGGGCCACGACTTCTGCCTTGCGGTCCAAGAGCGCCCGGGCGACTTGATCCGCAGACCGCGGGCCGCGAATCACCAGCCGGTCGCCGTCGAGGTGAACCGTCAGGCCGGCCGATTCCGCCTCGACAAGGAGCGTCACCCCGTCCACTGGCACACCTCATCGGAAGGGGAAGACAAGCCTGAGACAACTTGCGTTTTGCCTTCGCTGTCGGGTGGTGACGGTGACAAAACCCCGTTTTCTTCGGGGGTTGCACTAGTTTTGTCACCGTCACCGCTCCCTCTCAGGGTGAAAACGAAAACGGGCCGACCACCGCGGGGACCGTGTTTATCCTCCCGGGCATCGGCAATCCCCGCGCCCACCAGTCCCCTCAGAGCCTTCTCGGCATCCTCTGCGCTGGCCCGGTAGCGCCGGCTGGCCCTCATCAATTCCCGGACAGTAACCCGGCCGCCGTGGTCGTTCAGGATTCGGACCAACTCCCTGCGCTCCCGGGCCTCGGGTGCTTCTGGCTTTCCGCCGATCACCGCGTACACCCGGGCCGCCTCATCGGCGAACCATCGGGCCAAGGCCACGCCTGCCGCGATGGATCGTTCATCGACGGCCGCGGGGTCCGCCTCTCCGGAAACAGAGCGGATCAGGTGGACCAAGAGCGCGAATCGCGCCGCATAGCCCTCCAATTTGCTCCAGGCCGCCGCCAAGTCCCCGTGCATGTCGGCCAGTTCGCGGTTGTGGGCATCGTAGAACTTTACCCATTCGCGGTGCGCTGCGGTGGTGAGGGGGAGGTCTACCGGCACAAGCCCGCCGTCGTCGTCCTGCCCCATTTCAAGAGACAACAGCCGGTCGAACAATCGCCGGATACTCTCCGTCGCCTCCGCGGGTAGGTCGTCGTCGGTCCATTGCTTGGGCCGCGCCGGTGGCATGGCGAAAAGCAGCCGCGCCGCCAGCCCATTGTCAAAGTGTTCCTTGGCCGGCGCGTCCATCGCCTCTGCGCCGTCACGGGGCTGATAGCGCCCAACGAGGGCCGCTGCAAGCGCCCGAGGCTGGACGTTGCCGGCTATGCCGACTGCGGCGCGCGGCACGTGGATTGTCTTTCGCCCGGTCTTGCGGTCCACGGTCAAGGGGCCGGCCCTGTGCATGGACAACCAGTGTGCCACGTCAGCGCCGCGGCAGGACTTGTAAGCATCGAAGGAGTTGACCCACCCCGAAACCTCATCGCGCGCCATCAGCAATCCGCGGGGCTGTTGCTCCAGCAGCACGGCCAGGGCCTCCACCGTCGTATCAGCGCAGAGATACCGGACGGCCACGGGCTCGTCCGGAGGCTCGGGGGCCGGCTCGCCGCTCTTGTGGCCCTTCTTCTTCCATTCCAGCAGGTCCGCGTCGTAGGCCGTCTTGTCTTGGGCGTACCGTTCCATCGCGTCGTGATACTGGGCGAAGGCCACCGTTTGCAGCTTGTTCAGGGGTGATAGTGCCAGATCGAAGCCCGGGCTTTTCAGTGTCCCGCTTTCGCCCACAGCCACCGCCCACACCACACACGGCTCAGACCAGCTTCCCTTTTTGAGCTCGATCTGGCGCGCGTTCCCTACCGCCGACGCCAGCGCGGCCAGCAACGGCAGTGCGATGTACGATTCGTCACACCCCAGCGCCTTCGCGCCTTGCCGGATCAAGTCCCGGACCACCGCCGGCAACACGTCGGTCGGAAACGGCACGTAGGGCGGGGGCTTAGGCTTCTCGGGCGCCGTCGCCGGATGGGGTTGCTCATCGGCTGGTGCGGGCTTCCAGTCGGGGGCCGCGTTGGCGAGTTCGCCAAGCCTCTCCTTTGTTCCTCCGCGGTCGAGCCAGTCCGACAAGTCGCCCTTCTCCAGCACGCCCGGTAGCTCCACGACTTTGACGGTCTTCGCGATGCCGTGGAGCGATTGGGCAACTTGTTGAGCGTGTTCGCGCCCCGGCTTGTCGTTGTCGGGGACAATGTAGACCGACCGGCCGCGGAAGTGCTCGTTGTACTCAGGCCGCCACTTCCCCGCGCCCATGGCGCAGGTGGTCGCCACGATGCCGATGCCGGCTGCGCGGTTCGCGTCCTCCTCCCCCTCGACAACCAACACGCCACACTCTGGCCCGGCCGCCAGTAGATCGGGTAAACGATATGGGACCGGGCGCGCGCCCTTGACGTTCCACGCCCAGCCGCCGCCGGCCTTGGGCCGCCGGCCGGACGCGATTGGCCGCCCGGGACAGGAGCGCGGGATTGACCGGATTGACCGTGACATACCACCCCTGGGCCTTCTTGATCGACAGCGCAGCCCGCGCCAGCTTGACCCAATCGTCAAAGTACCCCGATTCCACGTGCGGGTTGCGATACACTGGCGTGCTGGCGTCCAACACCCGAAGCTCGAAAACGGACCCGGGCGCGAACAAGACACCCGCGGCGCGGAGGATTTCTTGTTCGTCGGGCGTCACGGCGCGGCCTCCTGTTGCTCGATCCACCGCGTCAAGGCCGCCGGGGAATACAACACTCGCCCCCCGAGTCTCACACACGGGATCGGCCCGCGGGGCTGGGTCAAGCCCCAGAGGGTTCGCTCACTGACACTCACCGCCCGGGCCGCGTCTCGGATCGGGATTAAGAGCCGGGCATCATTGCTTGCCGTAGTCTGGTACATGGGTATCCTTCGCAGTTTGGAGCCGGGCCACACCATGCGGCCCGTATACCCATGTGCCCGCGTTCCACTTTGCAGGGTGGAACACCCGGCGCACGCAACCTAACGTATTGCGCAGCTAGACTTTGCCTCGTCAAGAAAACTGCGGAGGTGTTCCACAAAACGTGTGGAACGATGGAACACCCCGCCGGCTATTCCTCATCGTCGGAGGCTTCGCCGGGCGGGTTGCGGCTAAAGAGATGCCGCGGAGACATCTCCTGATTCAGGACTTTCAGTGAGTCTATGAGTGTGCCCGTATCCCGGCACACGCGCTTGTACTTGCGGTAGCCGTCGTATTCCTTCTTGAAGAACCGGGAAACGCTCGACTTGGAGACCTTGGCTTTCCCTACCAGTACGTTGCCGCCGATCGGATCCTGGTTCAGACAGCTATCCTCCTGGTACTTGTGGTGCTTGTTGAGGGCGGCAATGATCTTCGTCCGGGCCTCTCCCTTCTCCGTTGAACGCTTGGGTCGCGATCCCTTCTCCCCCCCGGCGGCCGCGGGGCCTCCTGGCCCGCCAACGGGCTCCTGCGGTGTCTTCGGCGCGTCTTCCCCGGCGCCTTTGGGTATGGTGACATCGTAGCCGCGCAACGAGAGGTACTCCCGCAGTGCCTCTGTGAGTCCGGCCAAGTGTTTTTCCTTGTGGTACGCTACGCCGCTGTCAAACAGCAGACGAAGCATCGCCTCGCACACTGAGCACAAGGCTTGCTTTTGGGCCGGCTCCAGCCCTTCCGCCACTACAACGTAGCGGGGGTCAAAGGGTGGCTGACCCTTTGGGAAGCGAACCGACTCCTCCTTCCAATCCGTCTCCCACTGGGGGACGAAAACGGAGCCTGGCCCAATGTCGGGAAATGCGTGGTCCTGGACAAATCGACGAACACGCGAAGCTACGGTGCCATACGGGGGCGATGAATTGAGGAGTTTCAGTACTTCCTCTAGCTGACCGTCTACCTTGTCGCAATCGAGCGGATTCGTCCCGCGCGACAAGCGGCCAACGCTTGGATCCGTCATTCTCCACCATCCTTTCTCGGGCCGTCCACCCCGGGCGGCTAGGCGACGGTGGGTTTCCTAGCGCCCGGAGTGAACGCTTGGCCGGAAGGTGTGCGCCTGCGCCTTTCAGAAAGGCCCGGGGGCCCGGGTGTCATCAGGAATGAGCGGCTCGCGCGGCACCCCATGTTTCTCGCGGAGTTCGTGCCATGCCATGTAAAACGCCAGAGCGACGAAGGCCGCGACAATGCCAGCTAGGCCGCACCACCCACGCTGCAACGGTGTAAGGTCAGGCCCCTCGCCATAAGCGGGCGGTTGGTTTGGCGCGAGCAACTCCCCAACCCAATAGAAAATGTGGCTTTCGCCGATGAACACGACGGCGATCGTGGCGAAAATGAAGAACCACACGGCCTTGACCCGTCGCTGGGCGCGCTCGCGCCGCAGTTCGCGCCAGCGCCGCTGGTGGTACTCGCGCCACTGAGGCTCGGTCGCGTGCGCGATCGCAGGGTCAATCTCCTTTCCCGCGGCGAGTGCCGCAAGAGTCGCAGCAACAGCCGCCGCCTTAGCCTCCCGGTTCGCCGCCGCGGCTTCAGGGCCGGCGCCGCCGGCAGCCTCCGTCGGCTGACCGCGGCGGCGCCAATCCTTCCAGAGTGCATGGAAACTGCCGGTCGCGCGCGCGATCCGAGCGTCGCACTCCGCGCCCGCGACTTCGGCCAGACGATGCAGTTTCTCGACCGGCGCGGACAGCACCCAATCAGGCATCCCCTGCCGGAAGCGCGACGCGAGGGCTTGGGCCAACGCGTCGGCATCGCTCGGCAACTCATAGCCCGGGCCGAACGGGACGACCTCTCGGCTGGCCTTGCGCGCCAGTAAGACCAAGAGCAGCCACGCGCCATCGCACGCCGATTCCGCCGCGGAGTCCTCCCATGCCATAGGGACCATGACTGGCCCGGAGGTTATCTCCAACACCAAATCTGTGCCGCGAAGCACGCGAAAGTGGACCAGGCAGCTTTCCACTTTCTGGCGCGTCTCTACCACGAGACGGGCGACGGCCGTCGCGACCTGTTCCGGGCTTTCGTGCTGGGCGCGAGTGGGCAACAGCGCCGCTTCTTTGTATGCGCATTGAACGTGTGCCTTCAGAAGCGTGAGCCCGGCAATCTCTTCGTCCAGCCTGCGGAGTTCGAAATCATAGATCCGCTTATCCGCCGAGGTCAGCACGCCCCTGGCCGCCGCGAGCTCGTTCACGAGCCTTTGCGCGAGCGCGGAGTGCGGCCCCGTCTCATACGTCCGCAGGTGGCGCATTTGCCGATCCGCCGCCGTTTCGATCACTGCGGGATCGCTCTCAAAGCGATTGACGCCCAGCAGGCGGTAGTGATCGGGCGGCTGCTCCTCCGGAGGAATCCCCAGCCACCGATGGTACGGATCAAAGGCCCCAGACATGGCACGGCCCCCCGAAATGCCAAGCGCGAACCGGCGACAGCGGGAACGCCGCTGCACCCGATTCCCGGTTTTACGGTACACCCCCGGGCTCCGTGGTGCAAGCACACCGGCGAGGTTTTGGTACAATAGGCAGGGAGGGAACCGATGATCCCCAACGCCCCACCTGAAGCCCGAAGGTGCCGGTCCTGTGGCGAGGTCCGGCCGCTGCACGAGTTCCGCCTGCGGAGCGGCCAGACCGGCGAGCGGCGGCACCAGTGCCGGGCGTGCTGGAGTGACTACTGCCGGAACTACCGGGCCCGCCAAAGGGAGGCGGCCTTGACCGGGTTCATTCGCGCCTTGGCAGCGGCGTCAAACGTCGGAAGGGTCTCCGCGGTAGCGCAGGGCCTGATGCGCCGGTTCGGCGGGGTGAGGCGGGCCGCCGACGTCCTCTACCAGCGCGCCGTCACCCTGAACACCTGCAAACCAGGGCACCGACAGACGCTCCAGGCGCTCTCGGCAATCGCCATACTGGTCCAGGCGGCTCCGTAAGCCACGTCCGGCTGCAATCTGCCCCAAGGTCTGGCAGAGACTCGGCTTGCGACGGCTGGCGAAGGGACCGCGTTTGCCCTCTCCAGGGCTGGCTTCCTTCCCTGGCAACGTTCCAACGTTGTTGTCTCGACTTCGGCCGTGACACTCGTTAGTCGGGAAGCCAAAGGTGCCGCTCGGCTCCCCCTGGGGTACGGTGGTCGCCCCAAATCAGACCGGCTGGATGTCGGAGGTCAATTCTTCGCGGGTCGGACTACACGTTGGATCATGCCGGCCAGAAACTCTTCCCCGGGCCCCAGTGGAGGAACCGGTCGAGGTTGTCCGGTCGCGGCGTAGATGGCCACGGTCAGCCACATGGCCGTGGTGATGTCCAGTTGCACGCCGCCCTCGATCTGCCCATCCCGGATCGGCACGTCAACACCGCCAGACCGTAGGCGGCCATTGCCGGACGACCGACTCAAAACCAGTCGCCATACGCGACCATCGCCGGCCTCGAATAGGCCGCGGTACTCATCGCGCTGACCCCTCGTTTCCCGTGTTCGCATCCCGTCTCCTTTCCTCCGTCGGCGTGCCAATCACAGCAGCCCCTCGACTTTTTTGGACGAAAAGTGTTCGGCCGTCAAGGTTACTGCTACCCGCAGGGCGTTGGGGGCCTCGCCGCCGGGTGCCCCCCCTCGATCCGTGCGCCGGTCGCGCGTGGTGCGCCGCGTGGCGGTCACTCGCCCGGCCCGCCGGCCTCCCGGACCATTGCCACGATACGATTCCGGGCCGCCTCCGGCAACGCCGGCCAGGCGTGTACGACCAGGGCCAAGGCAGGGTCAGCCGCCGGGCCCGCACAGGTGGGGTTGCGCGCAGCAAGTGTGCCGGATTCTGTGCCGCGCGGGTGGTGGCCTTCGTCGCAACTGCTTGAAGCGTCGGGTGTTGCGGAAACCGCGTCGAATCCCTCCCCATCCGCTTGGCCATGAGTGCATGAGACGCACCCTGCCGCATTCCCGGCATCTCTTGGGGTTCTCCTCCCGAGTGCGCTTCGTTGCCGGGGCCGGCCTCGGCGATCCTTGCGGTCCGCGCAAGCGGCACGCCCGCGATGAATCGCCGCAGTCGTTAAGGCGACCCGAAAGGAGCTAGACGAACTTCGTCACCCCCGGCACGGCGATCTTGACTTCCGGGGCCGGGCCCCAGGCGTAGCTGGGCGGCGTGAGGTCCTCCTTGGAGTTGAGGGCCTGCTCCCAGGTGATCTGCTGGCCCGTGTAAGTGGCCATGCGACCGAGGATGGCCAGGAGCGTGCTCTTGGCCATATACTCGCCGTTGTTGATCGGCTTGCCCGAGCGGATCGAGGCAAACAGCTCGTCGTGCTCGGTCTGATAGATGTCGTTGTCCTTGCCCCGGAAGACCCACTTCTCAGAGTCCGTGGCGACCGTCAGCCCGTTGCGGCTCTCGCGGATCGAGGCTACGCCGCGCGTGCCGATCACCTGCGCGCTCATGTCCCCCTTGCAGCCGAGCTGCTGCCGGGTGTTGCTCACCAGCCGCGCCCCGTCTTCGTACTCGTAGACCACCGCGTGGTGGTCGTAGATGTTGCCGTACTCCGGGGCGGTCCGCTGCTGGCGCCCGCCCATGCCGATGGCCTTGGCCGGATAGCGGTCGCCCATGGCCCAGGCGCAGACGTCGAGGAAATGGACGTGCTGCTCGACGTTGAAATCGCCCGAGAGCCAGGTGTAGTAGTACCAGTTGCGCATCTGGTAGTGCATGTCGGTCCAATCGGGCATACGATCTTTGAGCCAGATGCCGCCGCGGTAGTCGTTGGCGTAGAGGGTCGTGACCTTGCCGATCTGGCCGTCCCGGATCCGCTTGACAACCTCCTGGAATCCGTAGGAGTACCGCAGGCAGAGGCCGGACACGAGCGAGAGCCGCTTCTTCTTCGCCTCCTCGCAGGAGGCCAACGCCGAGCGCACGCCCGGGGCGTCGACGGCCACGGGCTTCTCGGCGAAGATGTGTACTCCGGCCTCGACGGCGGCCTTCAGGTGGGCGGGGCGGAAGTGGGGCGTCGAGCACAAGAGGACCACGTCCACGCCGCCGGCCAAGAGCTGCTTGTAGCCGTCCATGCCGGCGAAGCGTCGCTCGGGGGGAACGTCGATCTTGGCGGCCACGTCCTCGCGCTTCTTGAGTTGGGCCAGGCTCGACTCCATGCGGTCGGGGAAGACGTCGGCCATGGCCGTGAGCTTCACGTTCTTATCGGCCCGGAGGGCTTCGGCGGCCGCGCCGGTCCCGCGCCCCCCGCAGCCGACCAGGCCCACGCGGAGCACGTCGCTTCCGGCGGCGTGGACGGCCAAGGGCCGCGAGACGGCGGCAGCCGAAAGCCCCGCGGCCGCGGCCATCGTGGTTTTCTTCAGGAAATCGCGGCGCGACGGCCGCATCGTCGGGTTCAGTCTGTCAGGCATGGTACAACCTCCGGGGTTAAGCTCGAAGCACGAAATCCGAAACAAATCGACACTTTAGCAACAGAATTGTGGTCGGGACGGGCCGGATGGGGAAAAGATCACGAAAACACGAAAGAACGAAAACGCGAGACGATTGGAAAAGAGACATGCGCTTGCTCACCGATCATCTTCGCACGTTTCTCGTGCTTTCGTCCTTTCGTGATTCCCCAATTCCGTTGCAAAAAGTCAACAAGTCGGAATTTCCAAATCGGCACGTACAAAACGGCCGCTTGGGTGTTTCGGGTTTCGGATTTCGGGTTTCGAATTTGACAGGCAGGAATGCCTGTCCTCCTAGAGCGGCGAGAGCCTCCAGTTGCGATAGTAGATCTCGTTGCCTTCGTTTTGCAGCAGGATCTTTCCGTAGCCCGGCCACACCTCCAGGGCCTCGTTGACCGTCACGCCGTTGATCTTGACCGTCACCCGGCTGCCGGCGCAGATCACCTCCACCCGGGTCCACTCTCCGACCGGGCTGGCCGCGTCCTCGTGGCCGCGGGTGTCGAGCTTCTCCTTGAAGAACGGCTCGTGCCGGGACCACCAGAACTGCTTGCCGGAGTAGCGGACCTTCTTGCCGCCGGGCTGCCACCGGGTCTTGCCGTCTTCGGCGATGCGGACCTCGGAAGAGATGTCCACGGGGATGACTTTTCCTTTGTCATCCTTGCCGCGGATGACGATCAGGTCGCCCTCGCATCCCTGGGCCAACTGCACTTCGAGGCACGCCATCCAGGTGCCGCCGGCGCTGCCGTCGGGCCCGGTCCCGTGGACGAGCACTCCGGCGTTGCGCACGTAGCCCGAGCCGTCGTTGCGTTTGCCCCATTTGTACTGGACCGAGAGGTGGTAGTCGCGGTACTCGTTCTGGGTGGCGACGTATCCCGCGCCCTCGCCGGAGATGTGGATCATGCCGTCTTCGACGCGGAACACGTCGTCCGGCCCTCGGCGCCGGGCACCGACCGAAGGTTGGTCGCGGCCCTTGAGGAACGTATAGAGGCCGGTGAAGTCCTTGCCGTTGAAGAGCTCGATGGGCTTACCGCGCGGCGCGATGGGCTGCTTGCCCGTGGGGCCTTGCGCGTGTGCCACTGCTTCTGCGAAGCAGTGGCACACAAGCGTTAGCACACACAAGAAAACGGGACTTGTCGCGGTCCTCATGGCGGAAACCCCGATCTGCGAGTACGTGCGGGCAACCGGCCGCCATTCTAAGCCCAAGCCGCCGGCCCGGTCAACCATCCGGCCGGGGCCGCCGGCTGGTTGCGGCGGGGCTTGTCGAGGGGACATAATGGACGCCGCAACCAAACGGCGGGCAAGCCCGCCCGCTAAGCGACGTGCTGAACGCACCACGGTATGAGATGCGAGTAAGTCGCGTACCTTGACGGCACGATACAGTATCCCTTTTTCCTTGGAGCACCGCTATGTCGGCCAAACAGTCGCGATCCCGGCATTCTCACTCCCGCCGCGAGTTCCTTCAGGTCGGCGCCGCGGCCCTTTCCGTGGCGGCCCTTGGCCGGGGGCAAGCGGCCGTCGGGGCCGATGCCCGCAAGGCCGCAGCACCCCGGGGCCGCCCCACCGAGTTCCAGATCGCCTGCATGACGCTCCCCTATTCGCCGTTCCCGCTGGAGCGGGCCCTGTCGGGCATCAAGGCGGCCGGCTACCGGTACGTGGCCTGGGGCACGACGCACAACGAGCCAGGGGGCAAGAACGTGCCGGTGATGCCCGAGGATGCCCCGCCGGAAAAGGCCCGCGAGCTGGGCAAGCGGTGCCGCGACCTTGGGCTGGAGCCGCTGATGATGTTCTCGAACATCTATCCGGAGAATCCCCGCGGCCTGGAAGTGCTCACCCATCGCGTGAAACAGGCGGCCGCGGCCGGCATCCCCCAGGTCTTGACCTTCGGCAATACCAAGGGCGGAAACAGGCAGCTCTGGGTCGAGCGGTTCAAGAAGCTGGGGCCCATCGCGGGCGACCACGGCGTCCTGATCGTCGTGAAGCAGCACGGCGGCTCGACCGGCTCCGGCGAGGCCTGCGCCAAGATCGTGCGCGAGGTCGCACATCCGAACGTCATGGTCAATTACGACGCCGGCAACGTCTTGGACTACCTGAACGTGGACCCGATTCCGGACATCCGCAAGTGCGCCGACGTCGTGCGGAGCTTCTGCATCAAGGACCACCGCAACTGGCCCAAGAGCCAGGATTGCGGTCCCGGCTTCGGCGAGATCGACCACTACCGGCTGCTGGACACGGTGGCGTGGACGGGCCTGAAGATGCCGCTCTGCTGCGAGAACATCTTTGCCCCGCTCCTGCCGCGCCCCAGCGGGCCGGAAGGGGTGGACGAGATGGCCGCCCGGGCGAGACGCTTTCTGGAGATCGTCACGGCAGGGTTGAGATTGCCGGACGATCGGTCATAATAACCGCTCAGAGCTTGTGAAGAAATGGGGACTGGCTCCGAGCCAGTGCAGAGAATCCTTGGAAAAACGCCATCCGGCGAGGTGCCTGTCCCCATTTCTTCACAAGCTCTCAGTGCCAAATCCCTTTGCCGTGGAGGAGATCATGACTCGCTTGTTGACGCTTCTGACTTTAGCTTCGCTTGCCTCTAGCGCCTTTGCTGCCGAAAGTCCGCAGGTTGCTCCTGCCGAGCCGGCGGGCATGAAACGCCTTTTCAACGGCAAGGATCTGACCGGTTGGGACGGCGATCCCAGGCTGTGGTCGGTGAAGAACGTCGCCATCCGCGGAGAGACGACTGCCGAGAATCCCGCCCGAGGCAACACGTTCCTTATCTGGACCGGCGGCGTGACGAAGGATTTCGAGCTGCGTCTTTCGTTCCGCTGCAACGCCACGAACAACTCGGGCATTCAGTACCGGTCGAAGCACATCCCCGGGGGCAAAGTGGCGAACAAATGGGTCGTGCGCGGCTATCAGCACGAGATCCGCAACGAGCACAAACTGCCAAGCGTTTCCGGATTCATCTACGACGAGGGCGGCAAGCGAGGCCGCATGTGCCTCGTCGGCGAGAAGGCCACGTGGGGAGAAGACGGCAAGAAGACCGTTACCGGGCCGCTCATCGACCAGCAAGGGTTTCAGAAGCTCTTCAAGCTCGACGACTGGAACGACGTCGTGATCATCGCCAAGGGACCTCATATTCAGCACTACCTCAACAACAGGCTGATCCTGGACTGCACGGACAACGATCCGCGACTGGCCCTGCGGGAAGGCATTCTCGCCCTGCAGCTCCACGCCGGCAGACCGATGTGGGCGGAGTTTAAGGACATCCGCATGAGGGAAATCAGGTAAACGACGAGCTTGCCGCGCGCGAGACGGTTGCTCGTTCCTACGCTCCGCGTGGGAACGCAGGAGGTGGACGCTCTGCGTCCGTTGCCCAGCGGCGACGCGGAGCGTCGGAGGCGTGCGTTCCCACGCGGAGCGTGGGAGCGAGGAAAGAAACTCGCAGGGAGCTAAGCGTGGACAATTGCCCTCATGAATCGCGCCGACACAATGGCGTCCCTTCTCGCGCGAGGAGGACGGTCCGGTATTGCGTCATCGGCCTCTTAGTGATGGTACCGGTTGCCTTGGTCTGGACTGGCGCGCGGTTGATACGTGCCTCGCGCGGCTATGCCGTCCGCGCGGAGTTCGCGGAGCTGCCAGCCAGTGATAGGGAATTTGAGCAATGGCTGCGGAATGAGCCGGGGGTCGTGTCGCACACAGTGCATATTGACCGGAACGGGCATGCGGTGCGTTTCTATTGGATCATGGTACAAGATCTTAGGGGAAGACCAGAAACCCCGGACTTGGAGCGGGCATGGCCACGAATGGGGTACCTGAACGCAACGGCGGTGGATTGGAATTGGTACGACGAATAGCATTGGAGGCGCGACAGAACGTCGAAACAGATACCATGAAACAGCCGGGGGCTCCAAGAAGTGTACGCTTGGGAACGGTTAGAACCCCCAAGTTTACTCTTTCCGGGAGACCCCAGCATGTTATACCTCGGTATCCGCCAGCACAAACGGCAGTTGACAGTCAATTTGCGTAGCGCCAAACGAACTCCACTTCTCTCCTCTGAACTGAATGCTCAGAGCCTGACTCCGATCCCCAGGCCCGGAAAATAGTTCTGACCCCTTCTTCAGGGCAAAGCCCACGGGTTGAACCCGTGGGCTTTACGGGGCACTTCACTTGTCGGACGACGATTGGCAGGGCTGTGCGAGGGCCCCGGCCTCGTCGCCGCAGACTTGGCAGACCAGAAGCCCGTTGGCCTGCGTGGCGAAGAAGAGCCGGCCGTTGGAGGCCACGGCCCCGACGCACTCGCGCAGGTCGAAGGCCGGGCCGGTGGAGACCAACCTGGCCCCGTCGGTCAGGTCGATCATGTCCGCGTTGCTCCCCAGCAGGTACGGCCCGGAGAGGCTGAACCGCGTGCAGGCGTAACCGTGGTTGAACTTCAAGAGGATCTTGCCGGTCTGCTTGTCGATCGTGTAGGCGTTGCCGCCGTAGGCAAAGGCGAAGATGAACTTGGCCCCGACGGTCACGACGTTGATCGCCTTGGTCACTGGCTCCGACTGCCAGACGAGCGACCCGTCGCGGGCATCGAGGCACCAGACGAAGCGGTCCTCGGTCCGGGCGTGCGGCTGGTTGTATCCGCCGAGGTACAGACGCCCGTCGGCCGCGGATATCGTGCAGCCGGCAGTCACGCTGTGCTTGGTCGTCAGCCACTTCACTTGGCCGGTGGCCGGATCGAGGGCCGCGGTGACGCCCTGCGGCCCCGGCTGCCCCTTGCGGTCCCGCGCGGCATAGCCGAAGAAGCAGGAGTAGTAGAGCACGTCGCCCATGAGGCACAACCCGGCGTCGTCGCCGCCGGAGCCGTATTCGGAAAAGTTCCGCGACCAGACGGGCTTGCCCGTGCGCAGGTCCCACGCCTGCACCACGGCCTCTTGGTCCTTGGGGTAAAAGGGATTGTCGTGGCTATAGAGCCAGCTTACGCTCCCCTCGGTCTGCTCGGGGAGCCGTTTGGCCGCGCCCATGCGCATCACGTAGATGCCGGTCCCTTTGGGGACGTACTTTCCGGTGCCGAACATGTAGATGGCGAGGTTCTTGTAGACGACCGGGGGCTGGGCCCGGCTCCAACTGGGCGAGCCGGTGAACGGGGCCTCCCACACGAGCTCGCCGGTGGCCGCATCGAGGCAGCGGAGCCGCGACCGGTCGAGCCCGGCCTGCGGCACCAACAAGCGCTCCTCGTAGTAGAGCGGCGACGTGTACGAGACGTGAACGCCGGGCCAGAACCGCCGCCACAGGAGCCGGCCGGTCTCCTGCTCGACCGCCAGGATTTGCCCCTCGGCCGTATGGAGGTACACGCGCCCGCCGCCGCAGACCGGCAAGTGCTTGAAGCTCCCCTCGAAGCGGTGAATCCACTTCACTCGCAGCGGCGGCCGGATCCCCTGATCGTTGGCATTGGTATTGCCGAAGTCGCCGAAGTTGGTGTACCAGTCGTAGCGGCGGTCGGCGAGCTTGCCCGAAAGCGGGCTGCGGATCTTGGTAAGCTGAAGGTCCTCCGTCGGCAGCGGCGATTTCCCTTCCGGGCCGAGAGCGTAGAGGTAACCGTCTTCGCAGCCGAAGTAGATGCGTCCGTCGCACACGCACGCCGGCGCCGAAATGGGCTTTCCAAAGGCGGTGGCGAAGGACCACTCCGGACCGCCCGACAGCGGCACGACG
>CAYGZI010000016.1:0-21414 GCA_964354245.1 uncultured Planctomycetaceae bacterium | reverse complement strand
GGGTTCTTCGGCCCCTTGCAGTGACTCGGATTGCTGCCCATCACCGCCTGCCACTCTTCCTGCGTGACCTCGCACTTGCCGAGGTAGAAGGGCTTGGTGATGGTCACCGTCACCTTGTGAACCGGCTTCTCCCAGTCACCTCCCTTCTCGTCGCCCTCATCACCCATCATAAAGGAACCCGCAGGGATCAAGACGAACTCCATCTTCACCCCGCCGCCCAGGTCCACCGTGAGTCCCTTCGACGACCCTTCCGGCCATGAGACCTTAGGAACCTCGTTCAAATTGGCGGCTTGGCCTCGGTCCGGCGGTTGACCAGGCTTCTTGGTGCAAGCGGTCCCCGCGATCGCGAGAATCACTACGCACCAAATCACGCAGTTCCTCATAACATGCCTTCCCATAAAAGGCCTCCCGGGCGCGGTCCTGCTCACTCCCAACAACGACGGCCGGAGTACCCCGCGCCAAGCCTTGCCCCGCATGCCTCGTTGCTACACACAGGTCGCCGTGCAGTTTTCCGTCCCGCAGGGACGTATGATAGTAGCCCAGCAGTTCACTGCTGGGAAGATAGGCAGCCAAGGGAAAATCCCAAGTCCCGTAGGGACGGTCGAAAGCGTCCTTTCGAGGCTCGTATCCAATCGTCCCTACGGGACGAATACGTTCTTTCTTCCTTCCGAACCCAGCGATGAATCGCTGGGCTATTGTCAAACGCCCCAACGGGGCGAGATGTTCGCAACTTGTGTGTAACGGGGCAAGATACCCCATAAGAGTGCCGCGGGCGTTTACTGGCCTTGACGCTCCACTGCGAAGCAGCTAACCTCCCGCTCCCTTTCCCTAGTCTTTTCGCAGAATGCGGGCATAGGCTTCGCACTTGGATCCGGCCGCGCACGGCTCCTGCCGCGCACCTAGTGGCTCAACGCACCTGCTTTGAAAGGTTGAAACCCAAGGAGGACAGGCATTCCTGCCTGTCCAATCGGACAGACAAGAATGTCTGTCCTCCTGTTAAATCAGGTGCGTTGAACCACTAGACCCGTGCGCGAGGCTGGCGCAAGAAGGCTCACCGTGACCGATCGCGAACCGCTCACCGACATCCACTGCCACCTGCTGCCCGGCCTGGACGATGGCCCGGGGAGCTGGGACGAGACCCTGGCCATGGCCGAAATGGCAGCGGCGGACGGGATCGGCACAATCGTCGTAACCCCCCACCAGCTAGGGGGTTATCCAGAGAACTCCCCGCAGCGAATCCGTGACGAGACCGCTCGACTTCAGGCGATTCTGGACGAGCGGGGCATCGCCTTACGGGTGCTCCCCGGCGCCGACGTGCGGGTCGAGCCCGACCTGCCGGCCAAGGTCCGCCGCGGCGAGGTGCTGACCCTGGCAGATCGGGGCCGACACGTCCTCTTGGAGTTGCCCCACGAGGTCTACCTCCCCTTGGATCGGCTGCTGGACGAGTTGAGCGAGGCGGGCCTGGTGGGAATCCTGTCGCACCCGGAGCGCAATCAGGGAATCCTCCGCCGGCCGGGGGTGCTGCGGCCGCTGGTGGCTGCCGGATGCCTGGTGCAAGTCACGGCGGCCAGCCTCACCGGGTTGTTCGGATTTCGCGTGCAGCGTTTGGCGGAATCGCTTATCTTGAAAGGAGTGGTCCACTGCGTCAGCAGCGACGCCCATGGAACGCACGCCCGCACGCCGCTGCTCGGCCCGGCCTTGGCCCGGGTCGCTGACCTGATCGGACGCCCCGCCGCCGTGGACCTGTTCTGCCGCAATCCCGCCCGGATCGTCTTGGGCCGCGACGTGGCGAGTCGCCCCCAGAGAGGCAAACTCGCCTCGTGGGGCAGTTGGCTCTCATGGAAGAAGGCAGGCTGACGCAGCGCCGCTGCGCCGCCGCGAGAGGACAGAAAGTGGAAACACGACTTACGACTTCGACCGCAGCCGCTCGCCGTGCTGGCATCTCCAAAGCCCGCGGGTTGCAGCCCGTGGGCCTTGTGAGGCGCTGCGGACGAAGCCTAGCCGGGAAGTGGACTATTGGCCTGGCCTGGGTGTTGTACGTGCTTGGAGGTGCGCAAGCGGTCTGCGCAGATACCGGCGGCTGGATCGAAGCCCGCACGTTGGGGCCCTTTGTTTTCCGCAGCGAATTCCCGCTGGGCGACGTGCAGCCGCTGCTGGAGGAACTCGGGTTGCTCCAGGCCGACCTGGTCCAGTCGCTCAGAATCCCGCCCGCGGCCGAGCGGATCGAAGTCTATCTGTTCCGCGAGAAGGGCACTTACAACCAGTTTCTGGCCCGGAATTTTCCGAAGGTCGGCTACCGGCGGGCGTTGTACGTGAAGGACGGCGGGCCGGGAGTGGTGCTGGCGTATCGGAATCCGGAGTTTGGCAACGACCTGCGGCACGAGTGTACGCACGCCCTGCTTCACGCGGTCCTTCCGGTGGTGCCGCTGTGGTTGGACGAGGGAATGGCCAAGTACTTCGAGGTTCCGCAGGCGAAGAGGGCCTACGGGCACCCATACCTCGGCGCCGTGCAGTGGACGGTACGTTTAAGAGGATTGCCTCCGATAGAGGATTTAGAGAAGAAAAGCAGCGTGAGCGACATGGGGAACCCCGAGTACCGGGCCGCCTGGGCGTGGGCACACTTCATTCTCCATGGCTCCCCTGAGGCACGAGACGAACTGGTGCGTTTTTTCGCGGATCTCCGATTGGGAAATCCTGCCGGGACGTTTAGCACGCGTTTGCGGGAACGGATACCGGCAGTGGACGGATATGTTTCCACCCACTTTAGGGCATGGAAGCCGCGCCCGGAGCCCCAGGTTGGCCGGGCAGGCGGCGGCGCACGGCCCGCTGGTCTATGGCTTTGGCAATGAGGTGTGACGATAGGAATCCTTGTTCCGGCGCGTGTGTGGCGGAGCGTCCCGATTCCGAAAATGAGCTATCCATTGCCTCAAACGGTGGAGGTGGACGGTCGATAACAGAACGGCCTCGCATCCTACGATGATACGGCCGAACGGGGGGAGAGCCGAAGGCGACCATAATGGATCGTCGCCCGCGGCTCGGGACGGTGGCAACGCGTTGGCCCTTTTCACAGGAAGTGGATCGCAATGAATGCGGCAAAAATGCTGAAGGGAGTCGTGGTAGCGCTGGCCACACTGGGGTTCTGCCTGCCGGAGCCGCTGTTGGCGGCTGCCGAATCGCGCGGGCCCGTGGCGACGGACGTGGCCCTTCGGGAAGGGAGCGTTCTGGTGGGCCAGGTCGTCAGTGCGCAGGGGACGGGGATGGCGGGCATTCCTGTGTCTCTGCGTCGTGAGGGCAAGAACGTGCTGACAACCAAGACGGGCAAAGAAGGGTACTTCGCGGTCAAAGGGCTCCGTGGCGGCGTCTACCAGCTTGTGGCCGATGACGGGCACGGCGTTTACCGCCTGTGGACGCCGGGCACGGCTCCCCCTGCGGCCCGGGAAGGGGCCGTTCTGGTCGTCGGAAACGACGTGCTCCGCGGCCAAAACCCCGGACTGTGGAAGGCATTCTTGACCAATCCGCTGGTTATCGCGGCGGTAGTCGCCACGGCGGTGGCGGTGCCGGTGGCCATCCACAACTCGCACCAGCACCCGGCCAGCCCTTGAGCGGGCCGTCAGCCATCAGCGTTCAGCCATCGGCATTCAGCGATGCGCCGGGGTTGAGGTTGCTGGCAATGGCGGGGCATTCTGCGCAACCGGTCAGAGTGAAGCCAGTTTTGAGTTGAAGGGCGAAGGCTGACTGCTGCAAGCTCAACGGTCGACTCGGCCGACCATGCCGACCGGGCGCACCCTACCCCCGTCGTCCCTCGCCCCCAACTCGGCAGACCGTGCCCACCGGGCACACCTGAGACCAAATTGCCCAGTTCGCCCAAGTCACGAAATTGCCCTTGACGGCCGCGGCGAACTTCGGGTATCTACCGCTCCTCACGTCAGGGCATTGAGGGTACATCCATTCGTTAGGCTCTGTCCTCCGCCCGTCCCCAGTCGGTTCGCGCCGAAACCAGGGGCGGCCGGCTTTTCGGACCCAGCCGCGACGATGCGGCGAGCCCAATCGAGAGCTGTTGCATGGTGATTCTGCCGGGCGGAAAGTGTCGTCGTCTGCTGCCGCTTTCGTTGGCGGCCGTCGCGCTGGCCGGGGTCGTCGCGGCCTCGGGGTGTAGCAGCGGAATGTATCGCGCGGCCGGTCTGCCCAAGGAATACTCTGCTCCTCCGGCCGTGAACGTCGAGGCGATCGAGCTGGCCGGATTGGCGGGTCTTTCGGAGAGCTTCGATGCGATCCAGCCGGGGGACGTGCTGGAGGTGACGATGGTCGCCGACTTTGCCAAGCTGACCACGACGACCACTCCCGTACGCGTGGCCGACGATGGGACGGTCACTATCCCTTGGATCGGTCCGGTCCGCGTGGGCGGGATGACCGCGGAGGAAGCCGAGCGTCTGGTGGTTGCGGAATCGAAGGCACGGGGCATCTTCCGGACGCCTTGCGTGACCGTGACGATGAAGGAGCAGCGCAAGAACAAGGTGCTGGTGGTGGGGGCCGTCAAGAAGCCGGGCATGTACGACCTGCCGCGGGGCTCCAGCTCGCTCTTGGCCGCCCTGGTGGCTGCCGAGGGCCTGAGCAAGGAGGCCGGCGTTGAGGTCGAGATCCGCCGCGGCGCAGTCCGCAGCGGCCCCGGCGCCATCCCGGGGGCCGCGCCCCGGCTCGCGTCGGACCGGGGGGTCGGAGGACAGTCGGTTTCTTACCAGGAGCCGGAGCCGGCTTTCCCGGGTCTTCCCGCCACGCTGACGGTGAACCTCGCCGAGGCCGCCAGAAACCGGCGGGCGTCGTACTCCCTCGAGGACGGCGACGTCGTCCACGTCGCCAAGCGGACGCTCAAACCGATCTACGTTCAAGGGCTCGTGCGCAAGTCGGGCGAGTTCGAATACCCCGTCAACCAGGAACTCCGCCTGCTGGATGCGCTGGCCTTGGCGGGCGGGATCTCCAATCCGGTCGCCGATCAGGTGCTGGTGATCCGCCAGGTTTCCGACCGGCCCGGGCCGGTCAACGTCGCGTGCAGCGTGCAGGAAGCCAAGGCGGGACGCGACAACTTGCGGCTGGCGCCGGGCGACACCGTGATGGTCGAGCAGAACGCGGCCACCGCCCTAGTGGACATCGTGCAGACGTTTTTCCGTATTGGGTTCTCCGCTTCGTTCCCCATGTTTTGACCGCACGGACCGCGGGCGTGCCGGCAGGAGGGGCGCGGCCAAGATGACGCAGCAACCGACAAAGACCCACGTCGAGGAGGAGCTGGAGCCCCAGTCCGGCGCGCACGTCGCGCACGTGCTTCTGCGGTTTTTCGCGGCGGTCCGCTACCGGAGGAACGCGTTGATCGCCGTCATGGCGGCCTGCGCGCTGCTGGGCAGTCTCTACTACGCCACCGCCACCCGCTTCTACGGCTCCAAGGCGGCGATGCTCATCACGCAGACCGGTCCCGATACCCTCAACACCTCGATTGCCGGCGACGAGCCGCTCCGCCGCAACACCATGCCCACGTTCGAGAACGTGATCCGCAGCGCCAAGGTCCTCCAAGGGGCCCTGGAGAAGCTGAGCGAGACCGACCGCGTCGACCTGGCGGGGGTCCCGAGGGAGCGATGGATCGAAGTGCTCCAAGCCAACATCCGCTCCAAGGCCGTGCGCGCGACCAACATCCTCGAGGTCAGCTATTGCTCCCGCGACCCGCAGGTCGCCGCCAACGTGGTCCGCGCCATCGTGGATTCGTACCTCGAATTCATGGACAAGATCCACAAGGGCACCGCCAGCGAGGTGGCCCGGGTCCTGACCAAGGAGCGCATCGACGTGGCGGGGAAGCTTGCCCAGAAGCAGGAGGAGCTTCTGCAGGTCCGCCGCCGCTTCTCCGACATGGGCTTCCGCTCCGACGGCAAGACGCTGCACCCTATGGTCCAGCGCGCGGTCTACTTCAACGAAGCGCTGATCGCGGTCGAGAAGCAGCGCGTGGAACTGGAGGCCTCGCTGGCGGCCGTCGAGGCGGCGGTCCGCAACGGCGACGACCTCGGGCAGCACCTCCTGGCCGTGGGCGACGTCGTCGGAAGAGAAGTCCTCTTGGCCGGCCTCGGCCTCAGCGCCCGCGACAGCAATACCCAAGCCAACCTCGAGCAGCTCCTGCTGTCCGACCGCGCGCAGCTCCGCACCATGGAGCAGAACCTCGGTCCCGCCCACCCCGAACTCGTCGCCTTGAGCGAGAAGATCCGGCTCACCGAAGAGTTCCTCAGCGGCGGTCAGAGCCGGATCGCGGAGCGGATGGGGGCAATGCGCAAGAGCCAACTGGGGCCGTGGCTGGCGGAAATGGTCCGGCAGCGTCTCGGAGAGGCCCGGCACAAGGAGCAGATGCTCGAAGCCCAGTTCGAGGAGGCCCGCACCGCGGCCATCGAGCTGACCGGCCAGCTCGCGCAGATCGAAGTCCTGGAGCGCGACGTCAAGCGGCTCGGCGACATGAACGAGGTGCTCTTGAACCAGCTTGCCTCGCTCGATCTGAAGCAGAGCGGCCAGGAAGTCCGCGTGGCGGTCACGCAGGAGCCGGTGGTGGTCGCCAGGCCCGTTTCCCCGCGGCTGAGCTACGTGGTCCTGGCGAGCCTGCTGGGCGGGTTCACCGTCGGGTTGGTGCTGGTCCACCTGCTCGAGGCCCTGGACGACCGCTTCCGCTCGTTCGAGGAGATGCAAAGCCGTCTGGGCGTGGCCGTGCTGAGCATGGTGCAGCACATGAAGAGTTCGGAGACGACCGGCCTGGATGCCCTGGCCATGCACGCAGCGCCGTCGTCCGTGGAGAGCGAGGCCTTCCGCACGCTGCGCACCGCGCTGGCGCTGACGCACCCCGACGCCCGGCAGATCGTCATCTCCAGCCCCGAGTCCGGCGACGGCAAGACCACGATCCTGGCAAACCTCGCCGTGGCCTACGCCCATTCCGACAAGAAGACGCTGCTGGTGGACGCCGACATGAGGCGCCCCGGCCTCACCTCGCTGATGAACATGCGCGGGACCACGGGCCTGTCGGAAGTCCTCCGCTCGGACGGCGACATAGCGCGAGCGGCCGCAGCCCACATTCAGCCCTCGGGCATGAAAGGGTTGGACATCCTCCCCTGCGGCCCGCGCCCGACGAATCCCGCCGAGTTGCTGGGCAGTCCGCGGTTCTCGCAGTTCTTGGCCTGGGCGGAGACGGTGTACGACCAGATCCTGGTTGACAGCCCGCCGGCCCTGGCCACCAGCGATACGGCCCTGATCGGGCGCCTGGTGGACGGCGTGATCCTCGTGCTGCAGCCGGCCAAGAACCGCCGGCGCCTGGTGGTCCGGCTCGTGGAGAACTTCTCCGTCCTGAAGATCCCGCTGTTGGGCATCGTCATCAACCGCGTCGGCTCCCAGAACGAGCGCGGATACTACGGCTACTACGGCGGCTATGGCTACTACGGCGGCTATGGCTACGGTTACGGCTACGAACACACGGAGGGGTACGGCAGCGACGAGGAGGCACCCGAAACGGCAGTGGCGGGCGCCGTGGCTACGGCGTCGCGGGTCCGCCCCAAGCGACGGGCCCCGGGCGAGGAATGCGACCCCGACGCCGCCACCATTCCGCGCCGCGTGGCGTAACGTGTTGCCGTTCCTAAAGCCAACGGCCTGCAACCCGTGGGCTGTGAAAGACGAGACCCCGAAAAGGCCAGAACATGCCCGAGAGACCGCAACGGCCGACGCCAGTAGCGAGCCAGAAGACTTCCAAAGTCCTCGGGACTTCGGAAGTCTCCGGGACTTCGGCACTGGGCCGGAAGTCCGCGGCGGATGGTCCGGGCGCGGGTCCCGGTGTCCTGGACGTGCTCTTGCTGCGCATCGTGGACGGCGGTCTGGCCGGGTCGATCTTCCTGGTGCCGTTGGTGATGGGGGGACGCCAGGCCCTCGGGCAACTGATCCTCGTAGCACTCGCCGTGGCCGCGGCGCTGGCCTGGGTCGCCCGATGGTGCATCCATCGCCGGTTTACCTGGCGGCCGACGTGGGCAGCGGCGGTCCTTCTGGCAGGTGCGGCTCTGGTCGCGCTCCAGATCGTGCCGCTGCCGGAAAGTTGCCTCGGCAAGCTTGCCCCGCGCACGGCAGAGATCCTGCCGCTGTGGCATCCGCACGACGGGTCCGCCGGACCGTGGGGCCCGTGGCGCACGATCTCCTTGACTCCAGCCGCCACGCGGGACGGACTGGTGATCTTTCTATCCTACGGGCTTCTGTTCTTGGCCGCGGTACACCGGGTGCGGAGCGTGAGCGACGTGGAGCGGATCTTGCGGTGGTGCGCGCTGGCCGCGGTGGGGATGGCGCTGTTGGGCCTGGTGCAGCGGGTCGCCGGCAACGGCAAGTTCTACTGGTTCTACGAGCACCCCTTTTCCAGCGCCTCGGACGCGGCCAAAGGGGCGTTTTCCAACCGCAATCACTTTGCCCAGTTCCTGGCCCTGGGAATCGGCCCGCTGGTCTGGTGGTTCCAGAGTTCCCGCGCGGGCCGGCGGGCGCCGCGCGCCGGACGAAGCTCTGCGGCGGACGGCGCCGCGCCGAATGGGGAGCTGCAAAGGCACCTCCTGGTCCTCGCCTTGGGGATCGTGTTGTTTGCCGGCCTTCTCTCGCTTTCCCGTGGAGGGATGATCGCGATGCTGACCGCCGCGGCGATTGCGACGGCCGTTTGCCACCGGGCTTCCTCTCTGGGCAGGAGCTTCCTGCTTGGGGTTGCGGCGGCAGGGCTCTTGATCGCAGGCTCGCTGGCGATCTTCGGCGCGCAGGCCGTCGGCCGAAGGGTCGAGGACCTCTCCTCCGGCTCCGTGGAGCGGCTCGACCCGTCGGGCGCGCGCCGGACGATCTGGGGGGCGGTGGTCCGGGCCATCCCCAACCATTGGTTCCTCGGCAGCGGCGTGGGAAGCCACGCCGAGGTTTACCCGGCGTACCTCGATGCGCCCATCGAGTCCTCCGTCCGCTTCACCCACGCCGAGAACGGCTACCTTCAAGTGGCGATGGAGACCGGGATGGCGGGGCTGGCCTTGACGCTGGGCGGCATGGCTCTTTGCGCAGCCTGGTGCATCGTGGGGCTGCGTCGGACAAACTCGTGCCGCATCCTGGTCTGCCTGGGCGCGGTGGCCGCAAGTCTCGCGGCCTGCGCCCTTCACGCCGCCGTGGATTTCGTCTGGTACGTGCCCGGCTGCATGACGCCGGTCGTTTTGTTGGCGGCCTGCGGGCTGCGGGCCCGGCAGCTCGCGGAGCACGACCCGGGGGTTCCGTTGACGCCGAGCCGGCTTTCGCGCCCGGCAGGCGTCGCAGCGCTGGCGGCCTTGTCGGCGCTCGGGGCCTGGATGATTGCCGGCCGCGTCGGCCCGGCGATCGCGGAGCCGGATTGGCATCGCTACGAGCTGGCCCGCCGCACCCACGAGGCGGCCCCGTCCCGGCCGGACGTCCGCGATCTTCAGACCGCGGGCCAGGCCGATCCGGCCGGAATCGGCCGCGAGAGGCAATGGATCGCCCGGCTGGACCGCGTCGTGCGTTGGCAGCCGGATCACGCGCAGGCCCACGTCGAGCTGGCCCAATGCCACTTGCGGCTGTTCGACCTCTTGCAGCAGGCGGGCGTCAACGCGATGCCGCTCCCGCAGCTCCGTGAGGCAGTGCTCCAATCCCGCTTCGCCAATCGGGACGAGCTCTCGGCCTGGCTTGCCCGCGCGGTCGGGGACCATTGGACGCACCTGGAGCACGCGCTGCGCCACGCCCGCAAAGGCCTCGCCCTCTGTCCGCTGCAAGGAAGGGCCTACGTCTACCTGGGCGAGCTTGCTTTCCTCGAAGGCGGACGCGGCCCGGCGCACACGGCGTGCGTCGATCAGGCGCTTCGCGTGCGGCCTTTCGACGGCGAGGTCCTCTACGCCGCCGCCACGGAGGCGATGGTCGCCGGAGACCTCACGCGGTACGTCGAGTGCCTCCAGCGGTCGTGCCGCTGCGGCCGCGCCCACCGCGAGTACGTCGTGCGCCGGCTCCTCGCCGGCACGCCCGAGGAAGGACTCGAACCCATGACTCAGTTCATCGTCGAGACGTTGGCGCCCGGGCTGGAGGACTTGCGCTTCCTGCACGGCGTGGCATCGCAGCGGGCCGCGCCGGGAAACCTGGCGTGGCTGCGGCGCCGCCTTGCGGCCGACGTCGAGACCGCGGCCCAAACCGCGCGCGGGCCGGAGGCGGCACGCCTCTGGCTGGAGGCCCAGTCGCTCCATGCGGCGATCGGCGACGCCCCGCAGGCCCTCGCCTGTGCCCGGAAGGCTCACGCCTGCGACCCGAACAGCTACGACGTCCGGTACGCGCTGGGCCTGTGCCTCATCCGCGAGCAGTCGTTTTCCGAGGCGGAGTCGCACCTGTATTGGTGTCTCCAGCGCAGGCCGGAGGACCGGTCCCTCCAGAGTGCATACCGCGAGGCCCTGAAAGGCCGGCTCGACCGAGGCGGCTCCACCGCGGCCCGCGAGGGCGAAGACCGGCGTTAGCACCTCAGGATCGGCCACGAGAAATCCATGAACGACGCGAACCCCAACACGCCGCAGGACCGGTTGACGGCTTCGAGCCCGGCCAAGGGCGGCGGGCTGGCGCGGCTCGGCGCCATGGGACACCGGCTTCTGGGCGCCGCAGTGCTCCTCCCGGTGTTTGCGGCCATCTACTATGCGGCCTACTGGCTGCGGTTCGAGGGCCAGCTCGGGCCGGAGGAGGTGCAGACATTCCTCTTCACGGTCGGCTGGATCGTCTGGCTCAAGCTTTGCCTCTTCGCGTGGTTCCGCATCTGCGAGGGCTGGGGCCGTCTGGTGACCTTCTACGACCTCGTCGCCCTGGTGCAGGCGTCCACCGCCGGATTGCTCTTGGTGGTTCTCTTGGACCGGCTGGTTCTTACGCGGTTTCTCATTCCCCGGAGCATCTTCCTGATCGATTGGGGCGCCACGATCGTCGTCGTCGGCGGGGCCCGATCCTTGCTCCGCGGCTTCCGCGAATACGCCTTGGCCACCTTCCTCCCCTCCGACCGCATCCCCGCCTTCATCGTCGGGGCCAACGACACCGGGGAGATGCTCCTCCGCGCCATCATCCGCAACGACAAGCGGACCTACCGCGTCGTCGGCTTCATCGACACCGACGGCCGCAGTCTCCGCACCCGGATCTCCGGCGTTCCCGTGGTCGGCGGCCTCGACCAGACCTGCGAGCTGGCCGAGCGCTACGGGGTGCAGGAGCTCCTGGTGGCCCGGGAGAAGCTGTCCGGGCAGCGGATCCGCGGGCTCATGGAAGACGCCCAGCGGCGCGGGATCGAAGTGCGCGTGCTCCCCAGCATGGACCTGATGATCAGCGGCAAAGTGGCGATCCAGCCGCGGCCCGTGGCGATCGACGACCTCCTACGGCGTGAGCCCGTCGAGCTGGACTTGGAGAGCATCCGCCGCTGGATCGACCACCGGGTGCTTCTGGTGACGGGAAGCGCCGGGAGCATCGGGTCGGAGATCTCGCGCCAGTTGCTGCAATTCGCGCCGCGGCGCGTCGTGCTCGTGGACCGCTCCGAGACGGGTCAGTTTTTCCTGGAGCGCGAGCTGCGGAGGCTCCGCACGGACGTCCAGATCGACGTCTGCCTGGCCGACGTCCTGGACGGGCCGCGGATCCGCGCCCTGCTCCAGCAATACCGGCCGCACGTCGTGTTCCACGCGGCGGCCTACAAGCACGTCCCGCTCATGGAGACCCATCCTCAAGAGGCCGTCAAGAACATCATCACCGCCACGCGCCAGTTGGCCGACCTCGCCGCCGAGTCGCGCGTCGATTCCTTCGTCCTGATCTCCACGGACAAGGCAGTCAATCCCACCAGCGTGATGGGGGCCTGCAAACGCGCGGCCGAGCTCTACGTCCAGGCCCTCAGCGGCCGCCGGGCCGGGCACCATCCGGAGGATGGTCGCGGAGGACGGTCGTGCCGCTTCGTCACCGTGCGCTTCGGCAACGTGCTCGATTCCGCCGGGAGCGTGGTGCAGATCTTCCGCCAACAGATCGCCGACGGCGGGCCGGTCACGATCACCGACCCCGCCATGCGGCGCTACTTCATGACCATTCCCGAGGCCGCACGCCTGGTCATCCAGGCCGGCGCCATCGGCAGCGGGGGCCACATCCTCCTGCTGGACATGGGTGAGCCCGTCCGCATCCTGGACTTGGCGGCCGACATGATCCGCCTTTCCGGGCTGAGAGTGGGTGAAGACATCGCCATCGAGTCGGTTGGCCCGCGACCGGGAGAGAAGCTCTTTGAGGAACTCCGCACCACGGACGAAAACCACCTCCCCACGTGTCATCCGAAGATCATCGTCGTGGACCACCGGCCGGTGGACTTAGAGGACATTTTGGGCTCCATCGAAGAAATCGAACATCTGGCTGCCAGGGCTCCGGATGAAGTGATTCCCCGATTGGAGAAACTGATTCCCGAGTACCTCCGGGAGCGTCGCCCCGGTCCCGAAACGCGGCGTGCCGCGGCATAGGGTCCCGGATGAGACATGTCGCCTCACCCGAAGGACTTTCAGACCGCCAATTCAGGTCTGAGCCCGCCTCGCCTCGCCGTCTGGAGGAGACTCTGAGCTTGTCCGGAAAAGCCTTTTTTGCTAGATTCCCGCAGCCTTGTCGGCAAACATCAGTCCTGAGGTCAACTTGACCTGACGCCGCTCATGGGCGAATTGCCACCGCTCGGGTGATCGGCCGCGCCACCCACGGGAACGGAGTCTGCGCAGACGCAAGCGCGATACCCCGCGGCGATTGACTGGCCGAAGCCACAAGATCCCCCCCAGGGAAGAAGGCAGTAGGGTCCTGCTCATGAACCTCACGCGTCTTGTCAAAACGATCCGTCAGAGCCTTAGCCCGAAGAGCCGGCTAGCCGCGGACTTGAAGGCATTCCGCAATGCGAAGAAGGTCTTAGACCTTGGATGCGGGCGGGGGCGGTTTCTCAGGCTTCTTGGAGAACGAGGCGTTGGGATCGATGGTTGCAGGGACAGTGTGGACTTCTGTAGAAATGCGGGTCTTGAGGTTCACGAAATCGTGCTCCCGAGCAGGCTGCCTTTCAAGGATGGGGAGTTCGACGGAGTATACTTCTCTCACGTCATCGAGCATTTCGGTCCCCGGGACGCAACCTTAATCCTGACGGAAGCAGACCGTGTGCTGCGTGAGGGAGGGATTCTCCTCGTTAGGGCACCTCTGTTTTCACCCGCGTTCTTCGATGATCCGACGCACGTGCGGCCCTACCACCTGCACTCCGTTCTCCACCTTCTCGGCGGCTGGGAGGAAGCAGGCTCGCGGCAGATGATTGTGGGAATCGAGCGCCCAGTGTACCGGCTGCGATCCTATTACGAGGAGTGCTACCCGCTCTATACATCAAGCGTAGCCCCCACCATTGCGCCAGGGCGGTTCCCTTTTCGGTTAGCTTTGCGGGGCGTGTCGCACTTGCTCGCAAAGATGCACATCGGGAGGAAGGGGGCCTGGGGCGCGGTCCTAGTCAAGGGCCCCCAATCATCTTCCTGCGATCGATGCGACTCGGCGATATCTTGCTCCGGGCGCATAGGGGCTTCGGTTCTCGCCAGACCGGGCGAGCCTGCCGTCCCGAAGAGCGTGAAGGAGGCGGTTTGAAGCGAGTCTTCTGGAACGGCGTGGCGAACTACCTCGGAACCATGTGGGGGGCGTTGCTGACCCTCATTTGCATTCCGTTGTACCTCACGTTTCTGGGCGTGGAGCAGTATGGGCTGGTTGCGTTCTATGTGACGCTTCAGGGGGCGATGTTTGTCTTGGACCTTGGTTTGACCACGACGTTGACCCGCGAGCTGTCCGCCCATCGCGCCACCGGACGACCCGCCAGTGAGATGCGCGATTTGGTACGCACGCTGGAACTGACATACTGGCTGATTGGGATTGCCCTGACCGGTACTCTGCTGGCATTCTCAGGGACGATCGCCGCACGTTGGTTGAACGCCGAGACCCTTTCGACCGACAGCCTTCGCCGCGCGGTCCAGCTCATGGCGGTCTGCTTCGGCCTGGTGTGGCCCACGAACATCTATCGCGGCGGCTTGTACGGACTTCAGCGGCACCTATTGTACAACGCGGTGAACGCCGCATTCCTGACGGCCCGTATCGCCGGGCCGATCGGGATTTTCCTGTTGACGACGCCGACCGTGTGGGCGTACTTCGGCTTCCAGGTCGTTGCCACGCTCGGGCACGTATCGGTTCTCAGTATCGCCCTGTGGAAATCGCTTCCGGCGTCGAACGTGGGGCCGCGATTCTCCCTTCGCGTCTTCCGGCAGACATGGCGATTCGGACTCGGACTATCGGGCGTCGCCATCGTCACGACGCTGTACCACCATTGCGACAAGGTCGTCCTGACCGGCCTCCTGACCCTGAGCGAGTTTGCCTGCTACAGTCTGGCATGGACCCTGGCCGCGGCCCTCAATATATTTTGGAGCCCCGTGACGACCGCGGTCTTTCCGTCGCTCTCGGAGAAGGTCGCGAGCGGGGACACGGCAGGGTTCGCCGCCACCTTTCATAGCGGATGCGCCGTGATTGCGGCAACGGTGCTTCCCGCGAGCGCCATCCTGGCACTCTTTCCGTCGGAAGCCGTCGCCGCGTGGACCGGAAACTCGGCCGTCGCGGAGAACACGAAGGAGGTGCTGCCGATCTTGATGGCCGGCGCAGCCATTGGCGCGCTTACCGTGTTGCCAATCATGGCGCAATGGGCGCATCGCTGGACCTCCCTGTCCTTCGTGACGCAGCTTGCCGCGCTGGTGTTGATGGTGCCTGTGATGCTCTTGCTGACGCGGCGATACGGGACCGTCGGGGCCGCGTCGGCGTGGGCGGGAGTCCGCATTGCCCATGCCTGGCTTCTGATGAAGTTCATGTACAAGCGCATCCTGCAGAGGGAAAAGAAGCAGTGGTATCGCGATAGCGTGCTTCGTCCATTGGCGGTCTCACTGTCCGTGGTCTGGCTTGCCCGCCTGCTGCTGCCTCTGCCGTCCGGACGCGTGGCAGTGATGGCCGTGCTGGGTTGCGTCTGGCTGGTTTCAACGGCACTGACGCTCGTTACCATCCCGGGATTCGCAACGACGTCCGCCCGGGTACGGCGCTCGCTTCGGGCGAGCGCGACCACGGTGCCTTGAGGGTCTTGCCGGGCTACTTGACTCGTGAGTCCCCTGAGTCCACTTCGAAGCACGCAGAGCCCCATCGAAGGATTCCCTGCGCAGAGTCGCATGGACTATGGCCGCTATGAGCCCGGACGCTATGCGCCGGACCGGGACCAGGCAACGCGTCAGGGCCAGGCAGCCTTAAGAGCCCTGCGAGGGTTGCTCCCGGGCAACAAGAAGCAGCGGATTCTGGAGGTCGGTTGCGGCGGCGGCGGCCTTCTGTTCGCCCTGAGACATCACGGTTACGAGCGGTGCTTTGGCGTTGACTCTGACCGGCGGCTCGTCGAGCACGCTCGGCAAGTGCTCGGACTGGACGTCTGCTGCTCCACGTGGAGGGAGTACCTCCAGACAACGCAAGACGAGTACGACGCCATCATCGCCCTGGACGTGATGGAACACCTGCAACGCCAGGATGTGGTTCCTACGCTCCAGGCAACCCGCGCGCGGCTCGCGCCAGGCGGGCGCCTTATTGTGCGAACGCCGAACGCCCTCTGCCCGCTGGTCCTTGCCACCTTCTGCGGGGATCTCACCCATCGGTTTCTGCCTACGCCGAGACTGGTCACCCATCTGGTGCGACAGGCGGGGTTCGACGGTGCCATTCGCGTCTGCGAGGCTTGGCCGACCGGCTTCCTCGCCCGGACGGTATTCGCGGTACTGCACAGCATCCTGGTCAAGCCGGTTGTTAGTCTGGTATACTACCATTTCCACGGTGAATTCCCGCGAATCATCACCGCGAACATGATCGTCTGTGCCGACGTGCCCGGGCCGCAACGGGGAAATCCAATCCATGAGACTGCTTTACGCTGGCGCCCTCGAATGGGGCACGACGTCGCTACAGCGGATGGAGATCATCCGGGGCTTGGTCGAGCACGTCTATGCCGTTAACCTGAGTAGCCTTCAGGGCGAGCACTTGACAAGGAGCACGTGGGCCCGCCTTCAGGTGCGCCTTGGCCGAGGGCCGTTGATTCGGCGCGTTGTGTCTGCCCTGGTGCGGGAGAGCAGCCGATATGCGCCGGACGTCGTCTGGGTGGATCAGGGCGTCTGCGTCAGCGAGAAGGCCCTGATGGCGATCAGGGACCGCACGGGCGCGATTTTAGTGCATTACACGCCCGACTCGCTTATGGGGCGCGGCTTCGGAAACGCATGTTTTGGCAAGGCCCTGCGCCAGTACGACCTCTGCATCACGAATAAGCCGCATGAACAGGAGCTCTATCGGGCGCGCGGCGCCAAGCAGGTGCTTTTCTCGCCCAAGGGCTTCGCCCCCGATGTTCATAAGCCCGCCGTCCTTAGCGATGAAGATAAGGCAAAGTATGCGTGCGACGTGGCCTTCATCGGGCAGCGCATGAAGGACCGGGCCCGTTCCCTTGCGCGACTGGTCGAGCGCGTACCCTGCAGGCTCCACCTCTACGGCCGCCAGTGGGAGAAAGGCACGACCGGGGCCAAGCTCGGCCGCCTGCAAAGAGGCTGGGTTCCCGGGCAAGAGTATGCCAAGGCGATATGCGGCGCGCGGATATGTCTCGGATTCCTTAACCGCGAGGTGGGGGACACCTACACGTCGCGCACGTTCGAGATCCCCGCGTGCGGCGGGTTCCTCCTCGCGGAACGGACGGACCTGCAGCGGGAGTACTTCGCGGAAGACAAGGAGGCCGTCTATTTTGAAAGCGACGATGAATTGATCGAAAAGGTCAAGTTTTACCTGGCGCACGAGGACCTTCGCCGCCGGATCGCGGAGGCCGGACACCACCGGGCATGGCACTCCGGGTATGCGTGTACGGAGCGGCTCCGCAAGTGCATCGAGGCGTGCGAGCGGTGCCGCGCCGCGCGCGCGGCCGGCGAAGCCCGATAGCTGCGCATGTTCACTTACCTCGACGTTCTCGGCTTTCTGCTCTGCGCCGGCGTCTGGCTGGGTCCCTTTCTCTACAACCTCTCGAAGGGGCGTTGGCGGCTCCTCCATCCGATC
Organism: uncultured Planctomycetaceae bacterium; assembly: GCA_964354245.1. Taxonomy (GTDB): domain Bacteria; phylum Planctomycetota; class Planctomycetia; order Pirellulales; family Thermoguttaceae; genus CAYGZI01. The sequence goes on along the minus strand of CAYGZI010000016.1, from coordinate 4,257 downwards.
GGCTTTTTTCCGTTCATCATGGCGTACATGCTGGTACCGCCGCTCTGGTATCGGTGGGACGATACGCCCATGCTGAAAACCGCGGCATCGATGGGCCTCGATCCGTGGTTTCTTGCCGAACCGATGGTGCTGCTGGCCTTCGCCGGACTGTTCTATCATCTGGGAGTGCGGGCCTCGGGCACGAGATTGGTCTTGGGGCCAAGGGACAGCGTGGACGCCTGCGTACGCCTCCCGGTGATTCGTTCCGTGCCCACGGCGGGCATCGCGGTCTCCTCGGCGCTCGCGTTCTTGCTCGTCGTCGCCGCGATTCTCCTGAAGTACGGGACGGAGGTTTCCGAAGGCTTCTTCTGGGCGACCATTGCGTTCTCCTCCGTCAACGTTATCCCGCTGCTCGTGTTCCAACAACATCGCTTCACCGGGCTTTTGTTCGTGCTTGCCGCCATGCCGACGCTCCTTTTTCTTTCGGGGTCCAAGGCCGCCTTCCTGTATGTCCCCATCAGTTTCGTCGTGTTCTACGACCACAGAATCCTCGACTTGTCGAAGACGCTGACCGTTGTCCTGGTCGGGTGCGTCCTTGCGACGCCGCTGGCGGTAGCTATGTACGGCAGCGAGACACGCACCTTGGAAGATGTGCGCGAAGCCCGGCAAATCGGCTCCTGGGATATGGCGATTGAGCACATATCGCACCGGGAGAACGCCTTCGAGGCGTTCGCCTGCGTGTATCAGTGGAGGCGCGAGGGAGAACCCTATCATCTTGGCGTCATGCTTTGGCGGGACCTGCTGGACATGGTCCCGGCCGTCTTCTGGCCCGGCAAGCCCGAAGGAGTGAGCTTGTACGATTTCCCCGAGTGCTATCTGCCCAACGACTATGACGGCCGGCCGATGCACTACGCGCGCCACCTCATGACGCCGTTCTTCTTGGACTTTGGCGCCGTTGGCTGCTGCCTGGCGACTCTCCTCGTCGGACTCATGTATGGATGCGCCTACCGGGCGGCCCGGAATGCGTCGATCGAGCGGCGAGACGTTTGCTGGCTGTTGATCTACCTTCCATTGGTGTTCAATGCGAAGTACTTTGTGGAAGGGAGCCTCGGCGGAGGCTTGTTTGCGATGGGGCAGGCAGTTCTACTCGGTGCCACGATGTGGTTGTCGCTCTACTTTTTCCCCAGCCCGTTGTTGCGCCGGTCACTGCGGATGGGGGCGAGCCCAAGGAATTGGTAGCGGTGGAGCTCTTGTTCACCGGTGAGTTTCCGCCGTGCCCTGGCGGGATCTCCAATTTCGTGTACCTGCGGTGCTCCCAGCCCCCTCGCGATGGCCTCAAGGAATATGTTCTCGAATCGGTTCGCGAGCCGTCTTTGCGCGGAGAATCTCGGTCTACAGCGTTAGGGACTGCGCGGGAGTTCACATGATGAAGAACGACATGCGGCCGAAGAATGACGCGATCAGCGCGCCGCGGGACCGGTCGGCGGGCCGGGTCTTCGTCGCGCGCTACGAGTCGTCCTACGGGGGCAGGGTTCATGACGGCATGGCGGCGGACGCGTTGACCGGCACGCCGCGGGTGTTGAAGGTCTGCCACGACGCTGTGAACGGGGGTTGCGTGTATGATTCCATGGTCGTGGACGCCTTAGTTGGAGGCTGCGATCTCCGGGAATACGTTTGGCGGAAAGCCGAGGGGCATGGTCTGGCGTCGCGCGTTAGGAAGCTCAAGTACTACTGGGAACTCTGGAATACCTTGCGCCGGGCAAAGGGCTACGACGTGGTCATCCGGCCCTACGAGGCAGCCCCGGCTCCCGTGCCGCTGGGTCCCCGGAGCGTCATCATGGTCCACCATCTCGACTTCAGCACCGCCGGCCCGGAAACGCGTGTGGTCTCGCTAGCCACACAGTTTGGGAAGACCCTGCGGCGGTTTGCCGCGATCGTCGTCGTCGCGACTTTTTGGGAAGATTATCTCCGAAGGCGCGGCTATACCAACGTCCACAAGATCTACAACGGGTTCGACGTCGCGCAGTTCACGTTCGCGCCGGGTGAGGTCGAGGCATTTACCCGCGAGCATCAGTTGACCGGAAAGCCGACCGTCTATCTAGGGAATTTCGCCGGCGGCAAAGGCGTCGACCGTGCCTTTGCCGCCCTTGAAGACCTCGACGCGCACTTCGTGGTTAGTGGGAAGACGCCGCACCCGAACCCCCGTATCCGGAGCTTCTACCTGGAATATCGGGATTACCTCCGGTTGCTCCGTTCTTGCACCGTAGTGCTGACTCTGTCGCAGTTCCTGGAGGGGTGGTGCCGGGTGGCGCACGAGGCGATGCTGTGCAAGACCCCGGTGATCGGCTCCGGTGCAGGCGGGATGAGGGAATTGCTTGCAGGAGGCGGACAGGCGGTGCTCACCCACTTGCCGGCCATTCGGCGCGAGGTGCAGACACTCCTCGCCGATCCGGACAGGCGTCGGGAGATCGGCGAGCGGGGCTACGCGTTCGCGTCCGCCTTCACCGTGGAGCGCACGCACCGGGCGTGGCAAGACCTCGTGCGTAGTCTTCTAATCCGGTGACTCTTGCACGACAAGCCACGTCCGGCCACGCCAGAAAGCACATCCCGACGGATGGCAAAGGGCGCCCTGGCGCGTCGTTCAGCTCCTGAAAGGCACTGGATATGGTAGATGAACGCCCGCAGGTTGTGGCATACCGGAGCAAGTGTGCAGACTATCCCGAAGAGCCGCCTTTCCACCCAGACCGCCCGTACCCCGAATACACGGGCCCAATCGCTGCGGAACACAACAATGCCTATGAATCGGTGCGGGCTTGCCTCCGCTTCGCGGGACTGGATCCCGCCAATTACGACTCCTCTGCCTGGAATCCGCTTGCAGATCTGATCCACCCTGGCGAGACCGTGATGATCAAGCCGAATCTGGTCACGGAGTCTCACTCGCGGGATAGGAACGGATGGCGATACGTGCTTACGCACGGCAGCGTAATACGTGCTCTGGCAGACTACATATGGAAGGCTACCGGCCCTCGCGGCACGGTTATCGTTGCGGACGCCCCGCTCACGGATGCTTCCTTCGGCAAGATCCTCCGCAGAATCGGCCTCGACAGAATTCGCGATTACTACCACGGTCGGGGGCTCGACTTCCAGTTGATCGACTTGCGACGGGAGGAATGGACAACCCGGAGCGATGTGATCGTAAGCCGTCGGCAGTTGCCGGGTGACCCTCGGGGCAACATCGTGTTCGACCTGCAGGACCGCAGCGAGTTCTGCGGTCATCCTGGATCCGGCCGGTATTACGGATCGGATTACGATACCAGCGACGTCAACCTTCATCACAGTCAGGGCCATCACGAGTACATGATTGCGGCATCGGCCATACAGTGCGACGTTTTGTTCAGTATTCCTAAACTCAAGACCCATGCGAAGGCCGGGATTACGGTCAGTCTGAAGAACTTGGTGGGTATCAATGGCGACAAGAACTGGCTGCCGCACCACACAGACGGCGATCCCAGCCTGGGAGGCGACGAACATCCCTGCCCAGACTCGAAGCATAAACTCGAGCGCAGACTAGTTACCTTCTTCCAGCACCTTGTGCTTCGTATGCCGTTTCTGGGGGCATGCGCTTATCGCCTGGTGCGCCCGCTAGGCAGTCGTATCTTTGGTCAAACCGGCATGGTGATTCGCTGCGGAACGTGGTGGGGCAACGACACCGTCTGGCGCATGTGCCTCGATCTGAACAAGATAATACTGTATGGCAATGCGGATGGCACGTTGCGAGCCGGCATTCCAACCAACCGCAAGCGGCATTTTGTCCTGGTTGACGGCATCATTGCCGGTGAAGGAAACGGGCCGGTGAATCCGGATCCGGTCCGCGCAGGGATACTAATCCTGGGCTTTAACGCCGCGCATGTGGATGCAGCGAGTGCATATCTGATGGGCTTCGATCCGGACTGTATTCCGATCGTCCGTCAGGCTTTTCGTTGTCCGTACTACCCCTTGGCGGATACGGATTGGCGCGAGGTCGCGCTCGTCAGCAACCGGCCGGAATGGAACGGACTGCTGCCAGCAATTCCTGACGACCGCACGTTTCATTTCAGTCCTTCCTGGGCGTGGAGAGGACATGTTGAAAGAAGCCCGATTCAGGGGCCGACGGCGAAATCGTACATGCCTGATAGATCGTAGTGTCTTGAACCGGTTGGAGACGGGAATCCCTCGTCTCTCGGGTTGTGGCCGTTCACGGGGCCTCCCGAAACTGCTGTTGGTCAATTGGGATGAATC
>CAYGZI010000015.1:0-21466 GCA_964354245.1 uncultured Planctomycetaceae bacterium | reverse complement strand
AGAGCGGAAATGCTTCCGGAGGTCGAATACCTGCGTAGTGTCCGGGCGCAGCCCGGTCATGAGCGAGGAGCGGCTCGGGCTGCAGAGCGGGAACTGGCAGTAGTTGCGGTCGAACCGTACGCCGCGCGACGCCAGCCGGTCGATGTTCGGCGTCTTGACCACCGGATGGCCGTAACAGCCGAGGTCGTTGTTCAAATCGTCGGTGGCGATGAAGAGGACGTTGTAGCGGGCGGGTGACGCAGGGGGAGCGGCCAGGGCGCTTCCCGCGCACCCGGTTCCGGCGAGCCCTGCGACGAAGGTGGCCAACGCCGCTAGGCCCTGAAGCTTCGGGTGAGTTGCTCTCATAGGGTCCTCCCGATGGGTTCTCAGGGACGCTCGGTGGTCGTGGCCATACGGGCGGATTATAGCCCGTTCCGACCCGAACTGCAAAAGCGAGCGGCCCGCCGACCGCGGTTTCCGCTTATGGGTGGCCCCCCTCTGGCTATTCGCTGGGGCGAGAGGTATCATGGGGCGATTTCGTGGCGGGGCGCCTCAACGCGGCAGGTCGCCCGTAAGGCGGCCTGGCATTTACCCACATGGATAATCACGGAGACCAGGATGATGGACACCCTCCAACCCCTTGTTTGCGGTTACCTTAGCGCGATGGGGTACAAGATCCTCGACCGCCGTCCCGGTTGTGTCGTAGCGGATCGCCTCGTTTATGGCGAACATCGGGACACGCACGTCGTTTGGACGGTTCCCGACGGGATCGATGGCACCATCTTTGAGGGACAGCTCAGGCCGGACATCAGGAGGACCTATCCCCAGTACCCAGAGGCCCGGGGCTACGTAATATCCCCGTCCCGTTCGGGGTTCAGCCGCGATTTCACGGAGGAACTTGGAGATCGCCGCATCAGGCTGCTTGTACCGGTACAGTTTTTCGACACGCCCTTCAAGAGCGAGGAGTCGACCGAAGCCACAAAATCAGCGATTTCTGAGCTCCGGTCTGGGGAACATCTTAAAGGGCGAGTGCCCCAGCCGTTTTCTCGCGCCGGCGTGTCCGAGAAAGCGGAGGGTGGCGCTGATCTGTTGGAAACCCTCTACGCTCGCCTGCATCAACGGCCGAAGGGCTCGAACGTCTACATCGTCGTTGGTCAGGCGGGCATCGGGAAGACGTACCTTTTCCGGTCCCTTTTCACCCGCCTGTATGATGAGTTCGATCGCGCCAAGAAGGCGCAACGGCTCTTTCCTAGGCCCATCCCTCTTGTGCCCGAGCACATTCGTCGCCTACCGGCGCTTCGCACAGAACTGCTTCTTGAAAGCTTCCTGAGGACCGACGTCGCATCGCCTATCAGCCGGGAAGGGTTTCAGTGGCTTCTATTGAACGGCTTCGCGACCTGGCTTCTCGATGGGCTGGATGAACTTTACGCCTCGGATCCCAACTTTTTCTTCGACATACTCGATCTAGTGACCCAGAAGGACTCTAGGGCTCAGATCCTCCTCACGTGTCGGGATTCGCTTCTCGCCGCACCGGAGGCGTTTCAAGACATCGAGGTATTGGGTTCCGGAGGCGACATCCTTCAGGTCTATCAACTCTCTGCATGGCAGACGCCGTCCAAGAGGCTGTATGCCTGGGTACGGGAGTGCGGCCGATTGCCGGGAGATGGAGACAAGGATACGCCAAGGATTCAGGCTTTCGTTGCGCAGGTTAATGAGTCGGAAGCCCTGCGGTCACTCTCGGGAATCCCATTCTATTGTGGTGTTCTCTTCGACCTGTTTGAAGGTGGGGAATTGCGTGAATTTGGCAGTGATGCGGATTTGCTGGAGTACGTTATCGAGAGAATGATCGACCGCGAGATTGGGAAGGGGCTACTCCACACCGACATGTTCCAGGGCAACGGACTTCAGGAATGGCTGGAGCAGATGGCCGCGATGTTCGTCGAGAGCAGTTACACGGACATCTCTCGCGGCGAGGCCGAGGAGTTCGCGCGGTTGGTACTCGTTGGGACAATGGATAGTGACACGCAGAACCGCGTCGTGACGAACTTGCTGCAATTCCCGCTATTCCGTGCCGGAAGCGAGCGGGGGCTTATAGCCTTCGCCCACGAGCTGCTCGCGCAGTTGCTCGCCGCAAAGTGGTTCCGCGCTCGTCTTCTGAGGCGGCCAGCGGAGATTGGAGCGAGACTGGCAAGACGACCGGATCTCGAGCGCGCGACGCTCACGCGCTTCATCGCGCACGGCTTGAGCGGAGACGACGAGAAGAGCGTGCGCGCTGCCCTACGTACGGGAGAGGTCCCGGATGATGCGTTTTCCTCGCTCCTGTCAATCCTAATCTTGGCGCGGCCCGAAATGGACCTGTTGAAGCGCCTCGGCGCGAACTGGGAGGCGAGAAACCTGCAGCGCGTTCGTTTTGAAAGGCGAGACCTTTCCGGCGTGTCATTCCGCAATAGTGACCTCACGGATGCGGTCTTCTTGGAATGCAACCTCGCAGACGCGCGCTTCGAGGGTTCGCTGCTTCATCGGACGAGGTTCGATCGCTCGCGGCTGAACAACGCGGAGTTCGGCGACGCTTCGAGGATTCAATCGGTTGTTGTCGAGGGACGGCACATTGAGTCGATGGAGGAGATAAGGGAATGGCTTACCCGTGACGCTGCACGCGTTGTGTTGGTGGAAGATCCGTGTCCCACCGCCCGTCAGGTTCGACACGTTCTTGGCAAATTCGTTGACGCTCTTGGAAGGGCCAGACGCGACCAACTGGACGAGAGGGGGCTCATGGCTGGAAAGCGATTCCCCGGCGCCGCGAACACGGATGAGTGTGTCCACGCGTTGGTAACCCACGGGTACCTCGTCGGGCCCGACTTCCGCCAGAGGTACCGACGTGCAGAGGGCGACAAGTACGCCGAAATCGTCGCTTTTGTGCGGGATGGGAGAATCGGCGACAGTCTTGGACGCCTCATTGCGGGCCTGTGCCGCCGACAGTCGTGCTTGCATCGAGTGCATTAGGAACGGCACGGTGGGACGCCCCCAATCGGATTCTCACCGCGGATGCGCAAGATAAGTGGTCGGAGTTGCCCCGAGCACGCACGGTCTGAGTAGACCCCCCATGAGCAAACTCGCTTCTTCGCTCGCCATCTGGGCATTGCGATCGGTTCGCCTCCGCCTGAGTCACTCCGCGACTGGCGCGGGTCGCCGAGCATCGCAAGGCCCCGGCGGACATGGTTCTGCGGAGCGCGATCACCCCATATCTCATCGACAGCGAGCGAAATAGACTCCCGCAACTACGCCGGGCCCATGGCGAGATAGACCTTGCGGATCGCCCGGGCAATGTCGCGCACGTCCTGGTCGGTGTGCTTGGGGTCCATCATCACGCCGGCAGCGCGGCCGAGGATGTCGATGGTCCGCGGGCAGCACTCGCGCCCGTAGCGGATCGCGCGGCCTTCGGGCGTGTTGAAGGAAGGCCAGCCGGGATGGACGGTGGCCTTGCGCTCGATGCGCCCGTCGATGGGCAGGATCACCGAGCCGCCCGGCGGTGACGCGGGGACGCCCTCGGCAGCCATGGCCTGAAGGAAGCGGCCGCGGCGCTGGGGCGTGCCCATGTCGAGGAAGACCCCCACGCCCAAGTCGCCTTCCAGGTCGGGCGATTTGCGGAGCTTGAGTCCCGGGAGGTCGGCAATGGCTTCGCGGACCTTCCGTGCGTTGGTGCGGATGCCCTTGCAGATGGTTTCGAGCTTCTGCAATTGCCCGCGAAGGACCGCGCCGGTGAACTCGCTCATGCGGAAGTTGCAGGCGGCAAAGGCCCCGAGCAGGCCGCCGGTGGCCTCGGAATAAGGCGAGTGGATGGTGCCGAAGTCGTGGTAGCGGAAGGCCCGCTCGAAGAGCTTCGGGTCGCTTGAGACCACGGCCCCGCCCTCGCCCGAGGTGATGGTCTTGCTGAGCTGGAAGCTGTAGATGCCGATGTCGCCGATGGTGCCGACGTACTTGCCCTTGTAGCGCCCGCCCACGCACTGGGCGCAGTCCTCCAGGACGCGGAGCTTGTGCTTTCGGGCGATCTGGAGGATGGCGTCCATGTCGGCGGGGCACCCTTGGAGATGGACGGCCATGATCGCCTTCGTGCGCGGCGTGATCTTCGCCTCGATGTCCTTTGGGTCTATGTCGAAGGACTCGTCGATTTCGGCAAAGACCGGCAAGGCCCCGGCCAGGACGATGGCGTCGTAGCAGGCGTACCAGGTCCACGCGGGGAGGATCACCTCGTCGCCGGGTCCGACCTCCAGGGCCGCCACGGCGCACATCAGGGCGGCCGTGCCCGAGGTCACGCCCAGGGCGAACTTCGCGCCGAGGTGGGCCGCGTACTCCTTCTCGAACTGAAGGACCTTGGACGGCCGCGAGCCCCAACGGAAAGGCTGCCTCGACTCGAGCACTTCGAGGAGTTCCCGCTTCTCGACCTCGTCGTAGAACTGCGGCCCGTAGTGCCGGGCGCCGAGGCGGCTCTTGCGCACGGGCGGGCCGCCGTCCAGGGCGAGTTTCTCCTTGGGTCCGGCGGCGAGACCCGCGGAGGGCGGAGCGGATCCAACGAGAATCGACGCCGCGCCCGCGGCGCCAACGCTTCCTAGGAACTCGCGGCGGTTGGTTCTTGACTCTCTCATCGGACTCTCCTTCTGAGCTGAGTGGGAGGCTTGGGCGGCTGTCTTGTCGGCCCATGATCTTACCCCGCCCTTGCCCGCACCGGCAAGGAGTACGGGCGCCAATCCGTCCCGTTTTTTGGGGGGGCGGGTTTCCAAACCGGCCGGGCGGGAGGTACACTTTCTGGCACCTCAACGTGAGAGGAATCGCGAAATCCCGAACGACCGAAAGCACGAAACGCCTTGAGGAGAGCATCTATGGGCAGACTGACTTCGCTGCTGGCGGCGCTGGCCCTGGGCACGCTTGGGCTCGCCTTGCCGTCCTCGGCGGCCGAGCCCCAACGGCCCAACATCCTCTGGATCACCTGCGAGGACACCGGCCCGCAATTGGGCTGCTACGGCGACAGCTACGCCGAGACCCCCAACCTCGACCGCCTGGCCGCCAAAGGGCTCCGCTACCTCTACGTCTGGTCCAATGCCCCGGTCTGCGCCCCGGCACGCACCACGATCATCACGGGCGTTTACCCCACCTCCACGGGCTCGGAGCACATGCGGAGCCTGGTCGCGATGCCCGCGTTCATGCGCATGTATCCGCAGTTGCTGCGCGAGCAGGGCTACTATTGCACCAACAACAATAAGGAGGACTACAACCTCGACAAGCCGGGCCGCGTGTGGGACGATTCGTCGGGCAAGGCCCACTGGAAGAACCGCCAGCCCGGGCAGCCGTTCTTCGCTATCTTCAACATCACCGTCAGCCACGAGAGCCAGATCCGATCGCGGCCCCACACGCTCAAGCACGACCCGGCCAAGGTCCGCGTGCCGGCCTACCACCCCGACACGCCCGAGGTCCGCCACGACTGGGCCCAATACTACGACAAGGTCGCGGAGATGGACGCCCAGGCCGGCAAACGCGTTCGCGAGTTGGAAGAGGCGGGGCTTATGGAGCAGACGATCATCTTCTTCTACGGCGACCACGGCTCGGGCATGCCGCGGAGCAAGCGGTTTCCGTATGACTCGGGGCTGCACGTGCCCTTGATCGTCTACGTGCCGGAGAAGTTTCGGGCTCTGGCTCCCAAGGAGTATGCCGAGGGCAGGGCTTCCGACCGGCTGGTGTCGTTCGTGGACCTTGCCCCGACGCTCCTCAGCCTGGCCGGCGCCAAGCCGCCCGAGTGGATGCAGGGCTATGCCTTCATGGGTCAGTTCGAGGCGCCGCCGCAGCCGTACCTCTACGGCTTCCGCGGGCGCATGGACGAGCGCTACGACATGGTCCGCTCGGTGCGCAACCGGCGGCACGTCTACGTGCGCAACTACATGCCCCACCTGATCTACGGCCAGCACGTGAGCTACATGTTCCAGACGCCCACCACGCAGGTCTGGAAGCGGCTCTACGACCAGGGGAAGCTCGCCCCGCCGCAGACCTTCTTCTGGGAGCCAAAGCCCGCCGAGGAACTCTACGACCTCCAGACCGACCGGGATGAGGTCCGCAACCTCGCGGGCTCGCCCGAGCACCAGGGGACCCTCAATGAGATGCGCCAGGCACACCGGGAGCACGTGCTGAGGATCCGCGACGTGGGGTTCCTTCCCGAAGCGGAGCAGCACGCACGCTCGGTCGGCACGACTATGTACGAGATGGGCCACGACCCGAAGAAGTATCCCCTGGAAAAGATCCTGGCCATGGCCGACCTGGCGACCGCGCGCAAGCCGGACTCGCTCCCGCAGTTGCGCCGCGGATTGAAGGACGACGACTGCGGCGTGCGCTACTGGGCGGCCACGGGGCTGTTGGCGGGTGGTGCAAGCCCGGTGGAGGCGGCGCGCGACGATCTTCGGGCGGCCTTGAAGGATTCCTCCCCGAGCGTCCGTGTGATCGCCGCCTGGGCCCTGGGTCAATATGGCAACGAGGCCGATCGGGAGCAGGCGCTTGCGGCCTTGAAGGAGCTTGCACCGGCCGACGCCAACGGCGCGTATGTATCCGTCGCGGCCGTGAACGTCATTGACTCGCTGGGCGGGAAGGCATCGTCCCTGCACGAGATGCTCAAGACCATGCCCGCCAAAGACCCTTCGGCGGTCGGCCGCGCCAACGGGTACGTGGATCGGCTGGTGCAGGATATCCTGGGCGAGCGTGCAAAGAAGCCGGCGGCGGGCGCAAAGAAAGCGGCCGGCAAGAAGAAGGCCCGGAAAAAACCGTAACGTGGGACGAAGCGCAGCGAAGTCCCACCGTGAACCCGCAGAAGAACCTGGAGACGTGCCCCAAAGCCCGCGGCCTGCGACCCGTGGGCCTTCACAGCCATGGAGTTGTGCAATGACCACGCGAAACGCCGTCGTCTGTTTGGCATCCTTGCTGTTATCCGTGTTTTGCCCGCTGGCCGGCGCGCAAACGGTAATCCGCGAATCTGCCAGGCAGATCCCGGTGGCCTACGAAGTGGACGTGGTGGTCGTCGGCGGGAGCACGGGGGCCGTGGCCGCGGCGGTCGAGGCCGCCCGATCGGGGTCCAAGGTCTTCCTAGCCGCGCCCTACCCGTACCTCGGCGACGACATGACCGCCACGCTCCGGCTCTGGCTCGAGGAAGGCGAGATTCCCGCCTCGCCGCTGGCCAAGCGGATCTTCTCCGACGTGCCGCGCTCGGACGCGGTCGATCCCAATCGGCTGCCTTTCACCTATCAAGCCGACCGGCCTAGCGCCGACATTCACAAGGACACGAGTCCGCTGCAGCGCCTGACCGACGGCCGCTGGTCCAGCGCGCCCAAGGACAGCGTCCAGTACGACGGCGATGCGACCATCACCGCCGACCTGGGAAAGCCCCAGGAACTCCGCAAGCTCCGCGTCATGGCCTATCGCCGGCCCGGCGAGGGCGGCTTCGACGTCCAAAGCATCACCGTCTTCACGAGCGACGACCAGAAGAACTGGCGACAGGTCGCCGTGCTCCAGTCGCCCGAGGAAGACGGCGAGCTGATCGTCTTTGCCGCGCCCGTCGAGGCCAAGGCCCGCTACGTGCGGCTGGCCGCCAAGAAGCCGGCCGAGGTCAGCCGCATGTTGGTGGGCGAGATCGAGCTGATCGGGGCGGGCCGACACGGCCCGGCTCCGAAACTGGAATCGCGCAGCGTACCGCCGCCGCGGCCCGTGTACGTCAAGAAGGTGCTCGACGACGCCCTTTTGGAGGCCAAGGTCCAGTTCCTCTACAGTTGCTACGCCACGGACGTGCTCCGGGACGGGGCCGGCAACCCGTGCGGGATCGTCATGGCCAACCGCGCCGGGCGCCAGGCGGTCGTGGCCCGGTCGATCATCGACGCGACCGACGGCGCCTGGGTGGCACGCACGGCTGGGGCCAAGTTCCGCCCCCACCCCACCGGAATGCGGACGCTGCGTCGCGTGGTGATCGGCGGCCAACCGCAGACCGGCGAGAACCTCAAGGTCCGCGTCGTCGATCCGCCCTTCCGCGGCACGTTTCCCAACGCCGCCAAGACTTCGAGCGGCGAGTTCAAGATTATCGAGTACGCAATGCGGCTCTCCGTGCCAAACGACACCTATGCCTCGTGGGCCGCGGCCGATCAGCAGGCCCGGACCATGACGTATCATCCGGAGCAGCAGTTCACCGCGGATCGGCTGTTCGAGGTCCGCCAGGACTCGATGGTCGGGCGCGAGTCGCCTTCGGGCCCGTGGCAGGGCGTCGAAGAGGTGCCGCTGGGGGCGTGCCGGCCGGCGGGCATCGCGTGGGTGTACGTGCTCGGGGGGTGCATCGACGTGCCGCGGCCCTGGGCGGAGAAGGTCCTTCGGCCGCTCGCGCTCATCGACTTGGGAACGCAGATCGGCAAGGCCGCTGCGCAAGAGGCCGCTGCGCTGGCGTCGCCGAAGGACGTGAAACTCGCGGGCAGGCCGAGCGGCAGTGGTGCAGGTATCTCGCCTGCACGGGAAAAGGCAGGCGAGACGCCTGCACCACAGAAAACCGCAGGCAGGATGCCTGCACCAAAGAAAACCGCAGGCGAGACGCCTGCACCACAAGACCTTGGCGAGGTCCGCGAGCCGCTGCAAGGCGTCCGGCCCACGCAAAAGCTGCCCACGATCCCGCAAGAGGCCCGCGATCTGCCCGTGCTCGGCCGATACGACGTGGTCGTCGTGGGCGGCGGGACGGGCGGGGCGCCCGCCGGAATCGGTGCGGCGAAGCAAGGGGCCAAGACGCTGGTCCTGGAATATCAATGCGGGCTGGGCGGCGTGGGGACTCTGGGCCAGATCACCACTTACTACTGGGGCAACCGCGTCGGCTTCACCAAGGAAGTTGCCGGAGGCGCGAAGTGGAACGCTGAACAGAAGGCCGAGTGGTGGCGGACCGAGCTGCGGAAGGCCGGGGCCGACGTCTGGTTCGGCGTCATCGGCTGTGGGGCGGTGGTCAAGGACGGCCGCGTGGTCGGGGCCGTGGTCGCCACGCCGCAGGGGCGCGGCGTGGTCCTGGCCAAGGTGGTCATCGACGCCACCGGCAACGCCGACGTCGCCGCCCCCGCCGGCGCCAAGACGATCTATACCGACGCCTCGGAGTTCGGCATGCAGGGCACGGGGCTCCCCGGCCTCCGGCTCGGCGACAAGTACAACAACACCGATTTCACGATCACCGACGAGACCGACATGGTCGACGTCTGGCAGGTGCTCGTCTATGCCAAGAACAAGTATCCCCAGGCGTTCGACCAGGGGCGGCTGATCGACACGCGCGAGCGGCGGCGGATCGTCGGCGATTTCACCCTCAACCTGATCGACGCCATCAACGGCCGCACTTATCCCGACTCGCTGGTACAGGCCCGCAGCGACTTCGACTCCCACGGCTACACGGTCGATCCGTACACGCTGGTCGAGCACCCCGAGCGCAAGGGCTTCTTGGTGTATATCCCCTATGGGGCCATGCTGCCGGCCGGGGTGGAGGGCATCCTGGTGACCGGGCTGGCCACGAGCGCCCATCGCGACGCGGTGCCCCTGATCCGGATGCAGGCCGACATCCAGAACCAGGGCTACGCGGCGGGCGTGGTCGCCGCCACCGCGGCCCGCTACGACGTGCCGCTCCGCAAGGTGGACCTCAAGGGCGTGCAGGCCCATCTGGTCCACGTCGGCAACCTCCCGCAGAGCGTCCTGACCGACAAGGATTCCTATCCGCTGCCGGCCGAGCGCATCGCCCAAGCCGTCAAGGAGCTTCCCGGCGGCAAAGGGGCGGCGGCGGTCTTTGCCGATCCGGCCCGGGCCATCCCGCTCTTGAAGCAGGCCCTTGCCAAGGCCGGCGCAAAGGATAAGCTCGTCTACGCCCGGGTGCTGGCCGTGTTGGGCGACCCTGCCGGCGCGGACCTGCTGATCGGCGAAGTGAAAGAGGCGGCCGCGTGGGACCTTGGCTGGAACTACCGCGGCATGGGCCAGTACGGCAACGCCTTCAGCCCGCTGGACGTGTCGCTCGTGGCCCTGGGCCGCTCCGGGGACCGGCGCGCGCTGCCGGCCATTCTGGAGAAGCTCAAGATGCTCTCGGCCGAGACGGATTTCTCGCACCACCGCGCCGTGGCACTGGCCCTGGAGCTGATCGGCGACCCGGCGGCCGCCAAGCCGCTGGCCGAGCTGCTTTCCCAACCCGGGATGTCGGGCCACGCCCAGACGTCGATCGACGTGGCGATCAAACGCGAGACGCCGGGCGGGACCAACGCCGTCCAGACCCGGCGCGAGTCGCTCCGCGAGCTGGTGCTTGCGCGGGCCCTCTTCCGCTGCGGCGACCATCAGGGCGTGGGCAAAAAGACCCTCCAGACATACACTCAGGACCTTCGCGGCCACCTGGCCCGCCATGCCCAGGCGGTGCTGCAGGCCGGTAAGTAGGGCAGGCATCTTGTCTGCCGCGGGCATTCCGGCTGTCCTGACGAGGTGACGGGGTGACAAGTTGACGGGGTGACGAGGGGAATGGTCGCGAGCATCGGCCTGTGCTATAATGCAGCATTGGAGGGTTTGTCCCGCGAGGCCGGTTCCTTATCCTGCCATGAAAACGCTTACCGACATTGGCTCACTCATCACAAGTGCGCCCGGGGTTTGCGGAGGCCGTCCGCGGATCGCCGGCACCGGGGTGTCCGTTCGCCGGGTGGTGGGCTGGTACAAGATGGGGCTGAGCCCTGAAGAGATCGCCGATCAGTACGGGCATTTGAGTTTAGCCCAGGTCTATGCGGCCTTGGCGTACTACCACGCCAACCGTGACGAGATCGAGTCCGACTTGGCGCAGGAAGAGGCAGAGTACGACCGGTTGGCCGCGACCCATGAGGCGCGGAGCGGCAATCCCCCGTGAGCGCCGTTCGCCTCTACTTCGACGCGGACTCGATGCAGCGGGCCATGGTTGTCGCTCTGCGGGCTCGGGGTGTTGACGTGACAACCGCGAGCGAAGCGGCAATCGCCGACCATACGGATGAGGAGCAGCTCGAACTGGCCCGCTCGCAAGGCAGAGCGTTGTTCACCTTCAACGTCTCCCACTTCTGCCGCCTGCACGCGGATCTTCTGTCGCGAGGCCAGTCGCACGCCGGGATTATCGTGGCGCCGCAGCAACGGTACCCGATCGGCGAGCGGGTAAGGCGCCTGCTCAAGCTGATCGCTGGCACGTCCGCGGAAGAGATGCGCAATCAATTGGAGTTTCTCAGCCATTGGGGCTGAACGTGTCCGGCGGCGATGGCTCCTCCCGAGGACGATCCGGCGGCATTGACATCCGTTACCCTCAGAGGTAACATATAGCAGTGAGCAAGATCCGGCGGGGGAAAATCAAATCGGTCCATTACGACAACCGCCGGAAGGCGTTCCGGGTGGTGGTGTCCCGCAGGACGTATTGGTTTCCATATCCGAAGGCTCACCCTCGGCCGTCCTCTGAGAATCGTGTCGCCCGTGTGTATGTGGATGAGGAATTGGGCAACGAGGCGTTCACCTATGAATTGGCGTCGGGCCAAGAAGGCACGGTCCATATCGACCAGGTGCTCGACTACAACCGCGACCCGCGCTACCTCAGAGATCTCCTGGTTTACCAGCTCACGCTGGCCGCTCGGGAGCGTGTGGAGAGCAGCCCGCTGAGCAAGAGGGAATTGATCCGCCGCCTAGGGACCTCCGCGGCCCAGTTGTATCGCTTGCTCGACCCGGCGAATTACGCGAAGTCGATCGATCAGTTGACGGCGCTACTTGGCGTACTGGACTGCGAGGTGGAACTGGTCGTGAAGAGCCAATCGCGGGCGGCCGTGCCCGCGGAGGTGTCCTAGTGTATGTAGGCTGGGGCGCAGCCCCAGCGCCGCGGGTTGCACTCACCATAAGGAAGTTAGAGGGCGACCGGTCGCCCGCGTGAGGTTCTCCCATGGCGAAGGCTGGCAGCGCGTACAACGAGTTGGCAAAGAACATGGCCGAGGCCCTCGAACCCCACGCGCAAGTGAAGATAGGGGAATGGGTTGAAGGGCCGGATGGAAAGAGGGAGGTTGACGTCGAGGTGCGGGGTGTTTTCGACGGACGGGCGTTTTTCCTTCTGATGGAGTGCAAGGACTGGAGAGGGCCGGTTGATATTGAAGCGATCGACAAGCTCGACTCGAAAAGCAAAGATTTATCTGCCGATCGAGTGATGATTTGCAGCAACTCAGGCTTCACAAAGAAGGCCCTCCGCAAGGCAAGAAGACTTGGAATAGATGCAGTTTCGGTCCTCGCTACCGGCAACAAGCTAATCAAACTGAAGTTGATTCGAGAGTACATCGCAAAGGCCCTTTCGGTTGATCGATGGTCGATTGAAATCTTTCCGACAGAAGCAAGTCACCCGGTGGTTTCGGAGGCGTGGGACGGGCGCGAACTGTATTATGCTGAGCTTCCTCTGGTCAACTGGCTGCACGACACTTCCGCGAACCTTCTGCGAGAGCATGAGGGGGCAACCAAGATCGTCGCGACTTTCGCGTTCAAACAGGAGAGCGACTTTCGGCTACACGATGCGGTGGTTAAACTTCGCGGGATTCGAATCCACCTCACTTGTAGCCGCAAGTGGCTCTGCCAATCAGTTCAAGAAGATGTGTCCTTAGGATACTACGATTGGATTCGCGAGCGAGTAACGGTTCCAAATAACGAGTACTGGTCAATCGGCTGGTTTGACCAGAATGCCTGGGAGGAACTTCCGCGAGAGCCAGAGGGGTATGGTGCGGAACCTGAGCCAGGCACGTTTCGGCTCGACATGACGCTCATGAATCCGATCGCCAAGAAGCCCGAATACCGCGCACCGGAGATTGACGAAATGGTCGCGGAGAAAAGAGTGGAGGCGGTATAGTCGTCGGCTTGAGCGCAGCCCCACCCTACTGGAGCACCGCCGGTTCGCCCAGCGACGCTCCCAACGTGAATCGCAGGTAGAGGGCGGTGTCGTCAGTGCCGGTCTTGGCTCTTTCGAGGACCTTGCGCATCTCGGGCCACACCGGCCGGGACTTCTCTGCCAGGAGTTGCAGTTGGCGGGCCGCGCGCACGGCGGCGTCCGGCTGGTCGCTCTGGAGGGCCGCGATCAGGACCTTGAGGCACTGCGCGTTGGGCTCTCGGTCGAGGCTCGCCAAGGCAGCCGCCGCCTCGATCCGCACGCTGGGCGACTGGTCGCCAAGGGCTTCCACGAGCGCGTCGCGGGCAGGGGCCGCACCCTGGCCCGCGGCACGAAGGCCCACCGCAGCCCAATAGCGGACCGCGCTGTCGCGGTCGCGGAGGAGTTGGACCTGCTGCGCCAGGGCATTGGGGCGGCCGACCAGGTCCGTCGCGGCGAGGATTTGTTCCAGCGGATACTTCTCCGGCCGGTCGCGAAACTGGAAGGGCGGGGCTTTGCCGGCCCGCGCAGCCCACTGCTCTTCGGTCGCGAAGCTCAGGTCCCGCGTTTCCAGCAGCCACTTGCGATGGAGTTGCTGCATCCGTTCCAACAAGGCACTGTACCGCGGGTCTGCGGCGAGGTTGCGGACCTGGTGGGGATCGGCGTCGCTGTCGTAGAGCTCCTCCTGCGGCTTGGTCGGGCCGGCGTAGGTCATCTGGGTCGCATTGAGCTTGCCCTCCGCGGCCAGGCGCGCGATCTCGCGGCGGAACACGCTTTGGTCGGAATAACCCTCCGGCTGGTTCCAGGAAATATGGGGCATGTAGTTGCGCACGTAGAGCCAGCGCCGGTCGCGGACCATGCGCGAGAGGTCGAAGGCCTCGTCCACGCGGTCGCGGGCCCCGTAGACGAACTGGCGCGGCTTGGCGGCCTTGGGTCCGAGGAAGGGCTCCCCTTGCACGTGGGCCGGGACCGGCACTCCACACAGGCTGAGGACCGTCGGAGCGAAATCCACGAAGCTCACCAACCGATCCGTGGCCTGACCCGGCGCGGCAGGGGCCAGATGCTGGAACTTCTTCGGGAAACGGATCACCAGCGGCACCCTCATGCCGGAGTCGTGGGGCAGGCGCTTGTGACGCGGCAGGCCCGCCCCGTTGTCGCCGTAGAAGAACACGATCGTCTCCTGGGCCAGCCCGTCCGACTCGAGTTGCGCGAGCAGTTGGCCGGCTTCCTTGTCCATGACCGAGATGCAGTCGTAGTATCGGGCCAGGGTGCGCCGGGCCAGCGGGGTGTCGGGGTAATAGGGAGGCAGCGGCACGCGGGCAGGGTCAATCCGCTCCTCGGGCCGAAGCCGCGAGCCGACCTGCTTCTCGAACAGCTCGAACGGCCAGACGCTCGTGCGCGACTGGTGGCTGGTCATCAGGTTGAAGACGCTGAAGAAGGGCTGTCCGGGCCGGCGGCCGCGCCAGTGGGCCTTGTCGTCGCAGCGGTCCCATGCGTCGCGGATAAACGCCTGCTCGTTGGCCAGGTTGTAATCGGTCTTGCTGTTGTTGGTGGTGTAATAACCCGCGTCGCGCAGGTAAGCGGCATACGCGCGAATCTCCGGCGGAATCGGCGTGCGGCAGCGCAAGGGCGCCGTGCCCAAAGACGTCGCGTACAGCCCCGTGATCAGGCACGACCGCGACGGCGAGCAGACCGGCCCCGCGGCAAAGGCATGGGTATAGCGCACGCCCTGCCGGGCCAAGCGGTCGAGGTTGGGCGTGCGGGCCACGGGGTCGCCGTAGCAGCCGAGATGGGCGTTAATGTCCTCGGCAGTGATCCAGAGGATGTTCGGCCTCGGCTGGCCCGCGGGAGCACTCGCGCCTGCCGCCGCGATCCCCGCCAGGCCGACCGCCAGGATAAGCAGAATGGATCGTCGATAGCTCATGGCTGTGACTCCGGTTGGGTCCGCACGTCCGGTGGCCGCTTCCGGCACTCGATTCTGTCAGAAGCGGGCTTGGACCGCAAGCCGCGCGGACAACCGGGCTGGGGAACGGGCATGTTTCCCTATGGCCGAAGGGCTGCTATGATGTCCGCGTGGGACGGCGCCGACGTTCGGCCTGTCCAGCGACAACAAGGGATAATGGAGGGCGATTGCCATGACAACCACGATCCGCAAAACGGGTTTCTGGATGCCGGCCTTCTTTCTCTTGGCCGCCGTCGCAGTGGCCGCCGAGCCCGTCTATCCCGTCAAGGTGAGCGACAACGGGAGGTACTTCATCGACCAGAAGGGCGATCCGGCGTTCTGGCTCGGCACCACCCAGTGGCAGCTCTTCCGCGAATACACCCTGGAAGACGCCCGGACGATTATCGAGAAAACCAAGGAGAAGGGATTCGTCTTTGCCCAGGTAATGCTCATGGGCGTGGGCGACGGCACCAAGGCCAACGTCTACGGCCAGAAGCCCTGGATCGACGACAACCCCCTCACGCCCAACGAGGGCTACTTCAAAAACGTCGATGCCGTCGTCCGGATCGCCCGCGAGAACAACCTGAACATCTCCATGACCCTCTACCACCAGCGCTACCGCAAGCACATCACGCTCGATCGGGCGCGGGCCTGGGCCAAATGGGTCGCCGGGCGATACAAGGACGTGCCCACCATCGTCTGGTCCATGACGCCCGAGGCCAAGCCGGAGTTCGTGCCCATCTTGCGGGAGCTGGCGGCGGGCCTTCGCGAAGGCGACGGCGGCTCTCATCCGATCACCTTCAAGCCGGACCCCGCGCCCTTCTCGTCCAGCTTCATCCACGCCGAAAAATGGCTGGATTTCGACTCGATGCAGACCTGGAACGGGGTCGATCTGATCTATCCCATGGTGACCCACGACTACGGCCTGAAGCCCGTTAAGCCGGTCCTCATGGCCGAAGGCGCCTACGAGCACGGCTCCGAGTACGGGTTCGAGGTCACGCCGCTTTGGATTCGCCGCCAGGCGTATTACTCGTACCTGGCCGGCGCCCATCACACCTACGGCCACAACGACAGTTGGCGCGTGCTGCCCACGTGGAAGCAGGCGCTCGATGCCCCCGGCGCCACGCAGTTGGGCATCCTGAAGAAGGTATTCCTGGAACGCAAGGAGTGGTGGCGCCTCGTGCCGGACCAGTCCGTTCTTGCCAGCGGCGGCAACACGAAGGGCCGCGTGCTGAACCTGGCCGCGCGCCACAAGGACGGCCAATGGGGCATGGTCTATCTGGGCAGCAAGGCTTCGTTCTCCGTCCGGATGAGCAAGATCGCCGCCGGCGCCAGGGTCCGCGCATTCTGGATCGATCCGAGGACCGGGAAAACTACGGCGGCCGGGGGTTTTGCCGCTACCGGGGTCCAGTCCTTCGCCACGCCCGAGGGATGGGAAGACGCCCTGTTGATCTTGGAGCCCTCGGAGAAATGAACCGCCAAGGAGACGATGCGATGCGACGCCGTGCGATGCGACGCGTGTTCTTGAGCCTTTGCGCGATCTTGCTGGCCGCAGTCACCGCAAGGGCGGAGGGCCCGTGGCAACCGGTCGGGCTCGGAGGCAGCGGGGGGATGTTCGCGATGGCCGTCTCTCCGCTGGACCCGCGCCTGATGATCGTCAACTGCGACATGAGCGGGGCCTACATCACCCGCGACGCCGGCCGCACCTGGCAGATGATCATCCACCACAAGATGCTGCCGAGCAACACACGGTGCAGCCCGGTGTTTCACCCGACCAACGCGAGCCGCATCTACGCGGCGGGCGGCGACAACGTGCTTCGCACGAGCGACGACGCCGGGGCGACCTGGCGCCCGTTGGTGAAGGGCCGGGGACCGTGGAAAGGCGGCATCCGCCTCCTGTACGTGGCCCCGGACTATCCGAAGAGCCTATTGGTCGGCACCGCCGAGGAAGCGTTCGTGACGCTTGACGGCGGGGCCACCTGGCATCGCTGCGAGGGCGTCAAAGGCGCGGTCGTCGGCGTCGTTGCCGGTCGCGCCGATCCGTCCGCTGCGCCCGGCCAGAAGTATCACTTCATTGCCACCAGCGAAGGGATCTTCCGCAGCCCGGACTTCTACAAGGGCTATGCGCCGTGCGGGAAGGGGCTCCCGCAAGGGGCGATCACGAGCTTCTCCGGCGGATCGAAGGGGCAAACTCGTCGTCTTTACGCCACGGTCGAGTGCTCCTTGGCCGGCGGACGGCTTACCGGAGGCGTCTACGTCTCCGAAGACGCCGGCGCCACCTAGCAAAGCTGCACGGGCGGCGGCCTGAACGTCCAGACCAGGCGGACCGACCAGTGGGCCAACAACGACATTCCCCAGTACGGCTTCATCGCCACCACCGACAAGGACCCGATGCGCGTCTACGTCTACTGTGCGGGCACGAGCTATTGGCCGCCGAACCACTCGACGCTTTACCAGAGCGACGACGGCGGCAAGACCTGGCGCGCAGCGTTCTTCTCCGATCCGCGCTTTGCCCAGCGCAAGCTCTATAACGTCGAGGACGATTACGTCAGCCGCCAGTGGAAGCAGCGCGAGCAGGCCCCGCCGCGGAGCGTGGCCGTTTGCGGCGGAAACCCCGACGTCGTGGCGATGTGTACCAGCGCTTGGTGCCTGCGGACCGATGACGGCGCCACCTGGGAGCCGTTCACCACGCTCCCCTTCCGCAACATCCAGCGCGTGGTGTTCGACCCGGCGCGTCCGAAGGAGATTATTCTCACGACCTTCGGCAGCTCGATCCTCCGCGGCCCGGCCGAGCCGTAAACCGGCCGCGCGCCGGTTCGTAGGACGTAATGGCACTCCGTCCTATTGGCCGGCGTGCGGCCGGCTTGTCGCCTGTCGCAAGAGGGACGGACTAGGCCTTTTCCTTGACGGGCTTCACCCGCTTGGCCTCCCAGTCGCGGCTCTGGGTCTGGCCCTCGCGCTCGACGCTGATCTTGCCCTTGATGGCGTCCGCGCTGACCCTGCCCGTGTACTTCGAGGTCATCTTGACCCCGCCCCGCTCGCGCACGACGGTGAACGACAAGGTGCCCTTCTGGTACTTGGCGTCTTCAATCTTGGTCTCCTGGCCGTCGCGGCCGACCATGGCCCCCGTCAGCTTTTCGCCATCCAGGTTGAGCTTGAGGGTCATCTCGCGGGTCTGCTCGCCGATCTTGACGGCCCAGGTCCAGGTGCCGGTGGGGTTGGCCCTTTCCCGGGCCTTCTTCTTGGCCTTTTCCTTCTCGGCCGACTGCGCCATGCCGGCCATCCCGACCAGCGCCACAACGAGTGCCGTAACCAACAGTCGCCTCATCGCACTACCTCCAAAACTAAAGTCCAAACGGCAAAGCGCTCTCGCCACCATGACGAGCCGTTCCGCCGCCAGGTGCTACAGTGTACGAGCGGCCACGCTTCTCGGCCGCCTTCCCTCGGGCGCCCTCCCCAGCCGAGGATGCCGATTTTGAGCTCCGCGATGGAGTTTGTCAACGGTCCCGCAGACATTGGGCGGACCCGTTTCGGGAGAGGGGCCGGCGGTGAGCGGTCGTAGCCGTCAAAAGGCGAAATTGTCGTTGGACGGCCGCTTGGCGTCCGGCTTCAGCGCCATCGGCCCATCAAGCCAGTCGGAGGGTCGGCCAACGATTGGAACGGGGCCAGGCGCACGGCGCCTCGGTTTTGGAAGGACCGCAGAGGCATGACGCCCCGGCTCGCGATGGCCTCAGCCGCCCGATCGGTGAGCAACACCTCGGCGCAAGGCTTGGCGAGCGGTTGGCCGCCTGCCCGATAGACGTGGACCGGCAGGTCCTCAAGATCCTGGACCACGCCGGGCCGAAACTGCCAGCCGTGCCTGGCGAATGCCTGGCCCAGCAGGCAAACGCAGGCGAAGCACGGATTGCCCCACAAATACGCCTCGTGGCTTGGGATGCCGGGCATCTCTTCAAAGGAGAACTGCTCCGTGCCGGAGGTGTCGGGGCCATAGGGGAGGCGAAGCAGGAACCGAGGCAGGACGAGGCCCAGGTAGGACGACTCCGGGAGCTTTCGGAGCGATTCCCATGCTCGACGGCCGTTGGGGTCGGGCACGGATTGCCAGTCATCGGGGTCCGGCGTCGCCGCCAAGGACTCGCAGCCCAAAAGACCCGCGCCGGCCTCCGCGATGAAAGGCGCGCCGGCTTCTCCGGCGATCTTGGACATGCGTCCCAGAAGCTCCGCACTTTCGACGGTAAGGTCGAAGGCGTAATTGCCGGCCAAGACCGCCCACGGCTCCCCACCCGGCGTATGCACCGATTCCTCGACCAGCAGCCTGTAGGTCCCCGTGGTCCGCAGGTCTTCGGCCGCTGCCAGGTCGGCGCCCAACTCCTCCTTTGACACGTCGAGGAGGTAGAGCTTGAGCTGCCCGTCAGTTTCCAGCCTGGACGCGAGAAAAGAGACCCCCCGCCAGGCCGCCTCCAACGCTTGAAAACCCGGCTGGTGCAGAATCGTGCGCATCAGCCCGGCAGCGGCCGCGTCCACGGACGCCACCAGCTCGGGCTGCTGGGGATCGGCCTTCGCCACCGAATAGGGCCCCACGATCTTCGCCAGCAGCGATTTCCACTGGGACGGGTCGAAAAGCGGCGCGGGCCGCGGCGCCTGATGCTCCGTCTGTTCAAGCGTGCGCTCCAGCAAGCGGTCCGGCACGTCCGGGGGTCGCTCGGGCGACGGCGGCTTTCCTTCTGCCGGCGGATTGCGAGGTTCCTCCGGCGCCGGCGTCTCCTTCCAGACGCGGACTTCGGCCGCAGCCGAGGGGAATGTCCGCGGATCGTTGAGCCTGCGGCGCAGGTCCCTCAGCGTCTGAAAGACCGCGGTCTGCTCAAAGATCCGGTCGGGATGAAAATCCTCCAGCTCGCGGATCCGGATGGCGACCCGCGGGCCGCCGCTACCCGCGATGGGCAGATCGAGGTCGACGCCCAGCGCAGCCATGACGTCGTTGAAGTTGTCCCGGTCCACCCGAAGCGGCCGCCGTTGGCCGAGCGAACCCGGCTCGAAGACGCCGCGTTGGGCACGGGCGCTAAAATCGCCCAGAAGGGCGATGCGGAACGGCGTGTCCGGCTCGTGTACCGCGGCAGTCTGGTCCAAAGACGCGGCCGCACGGACTGCCAGCTTTCCCAAGGACGATCGGTTCGACATCCCAATGCCTCTCTGCAGCAAGTTTCCCCCGCCCACCCAGGATAACAGGCGGGAGGCGTCGTCGGCAAGCGCCCCAGTAGTCCGACACACCTCAATTGGCGAGTTGGGTGGCTGGGGCAAAGCGAAACGTGCCCCAGCGGCCATCGACTGGGGCTTCGCTACGCTCAGCCGCCAGCCACCCGACAGTTCAAGTGTGTCGGACTCGTGGGACGGATTTCCAATCCGTCCCACCCTTGATCGGCGACGATCCGTTGGACGGATCGCCAATCCGCGATCCTGTGGGGCAGGTTGGCAACCTGCCCCACGATCCTTCCTAGGACGGATTGCCAATCCGTCCTACAACCCGCGATCCGCCGCAACGCCCCGCCACCTGCGAGCGCCCTCTTTCCGGCACCTGCGGGCTGGCCGCTCGGCCTCCCGCAGCGAATGTCTATCGAAATCTAGTACGATGCGCTCCCGGTTACCCGAATTACCGCCGCGTCGGCCGGGCAAAACCCCGACAAGCGGTCAGGTGGCACAGAGTCGCCCTTGTCCCCCTACCCTGCTTGCCCCCGGCATTTTTGACGTTGACGGACGCACCCACGCGCTGTATTATATATCAACAGTCGTTGTTCGCACCACGGGGACTTGGTTGTGATTCAGGTCATCTGGGATCTTGAGGACGACGAAGAAGGGAACTACCAGCACGTGCTGGAACACGACGTCACGCCAGAGGAAGTCGAGGAGGTCGTGAGCGACCCGGCGAGCCGCACCACTCGAAGCCACTCCAGCGGTCGGGCGATCACATTCGGGTGGACCTCGGTCGGCCGGTACCTTGCCGTGGTGTGGGAGCCGATCGAGAGAGACGTGATTTATCCCGTGACGGCGTACCCGGTGCCCGAGCGCGGGCAAGCGAGGTGATAAGAATGAACGGTAAGTGCGTGCATCGAAAGATCGAGCGGACCGCGGAGGAAAAGCGGCGGCTTAAGGAGATCCGCGATCGGTTCCAGCGGGAGCGTCCGGGGCCCGACGAGCTGTTGGCCAGCGGCGACGCTACGGAATTCGTTTCCCAGGGGGAGTATCTGCACTTGCTTTCGCTGCTTGCTGCGCTGAAAGAGCGGCGGGAATCGCTGGGACTGAGCCTGGCGGATGTGGCGGAGCGATGCGGAATGGACCGCGCGGCGATCAGTCGCCTGGAAAACGGCGTTCAGATCAACCCGACGGTGGATACGCTTTACCGGTACGCGACCGCGCTGGGCGTGGAACTCGGCTTCTCGGTCCACGTCCCCTGAGCAACGAGACCGTACCCGGAGTGCAAGCCGTAGAACACGTTGACGGCACGGGAGAGAGTTCTCCGTCGCCACGTGGAGGACGAGTCGGTTAGGGCGACCATTCTCTATTTTGGGAGAGACCAAAATGAGGCACGTCTTGGCGTCAGAATTGAAATGCAACGGAGTGGAAAACTGGTGTAGGTAAAAACG
>CAYGZI010000014.1:0-21803 GCA_964354245.1 uncultured Planctomycetaceae bacterium | reverse complement strand
GATTCATCCCAATTGACCAACAGCAGTTTCGGGAGGCCCCGTGAACGGCCACCGAATTCCGTGCGAGGGGCCGTTCGGGGCATCGGCTCTCAGCTTTCAGCTATCAGCCCTCTAACCCCTGACCGCTGGTGGCCTATAGCTGAGTGCTGATAGCTGATAGCTGACTGCTGAGAGCTATCCCACCCGCCGCAGCCGGCACGTCTTCCCCTCCTCCAGGCGATCCGATGGGCATATCTGAAGCAGCACGCTCTCCGACCCCGTCCCCGGCATCGGGTAGCTCGTGAGTTTCCGCAGGGCCAGGTCGTGCAAGAGACCATAGTGCCGGGCCTCTCCCCGCTCCTCGACCCAGGCCGGCCCCTTGAGGACCAAGAGCCGGTCGAAGCGTTTCCAGTGCGGCCGCAGCCAGGTCAAGAGCGTCTTCAGCGTGCCGACCGCCCGGACCACCAGGCTGTTGAACTCCGTCTTCGCTATAAAGTCCTCGGCCCGGCCGTGAAGGACCGGCACGCTGAGCCCCAATCGCTCGACGATGTCGGCCACGGCCCGGGCTTTCTTTCCCACCGACTCGGAGAGCCAGACCCGCAGATCGGGCCGAAGAATGGCCAAGAGCACGCCGGGCACGCCGCCACCGGTCCCCACGTCGAGGATCTTTTCGTCCGGGGCGAGGAACTCGGCGAAAGCGAGGCTGTCCACCACGTCCCGCGAGACGAACTTCTCGTAATCCGTGTGTCGCGTGAGGTTGAGCTTGGCGTTCCACTCCCAGAGCAGCCCGCAGTAGCGGCGGACCTGCGCGGCCTGTTCGACGGGCAGCTCAACGCGGCAGGCTGCCAACGCGGCGGTCAGGTCGTCGGTGGGGGCGTTCACTGGTCAGGGTTCAGGGTTCAGGGTTCGTGGTTCCGAAGCGAGCGGACGTGACGACGAGAGATTTGTCACTGCAAATAGGGGACTGCAAATCTCAAATTGAAACGTGCAACACGCTCGGACGCTGCCAACACCCAATATGCGATCCCCTATTTGCGATCTGAAATCCAATTCCCCAGTCCCCGGCCGCCCCGTGAACGGTTGCCCCGGGCCCCATGCACGGGGCATCCCCGGGATGACCACACCTGCCAGCCGCGCCATGGGCCAAGCCTCGCGAGACAGCGCGGAAAAGTCAATAGGAACCTAACGCGGCGGCGTCCGAATCTTGCCGGGCTTCCCGATTGCGGCGAGCGAGACGAGTTGGCGGGCGTCTTGGGTGCCTGCGCTGCCTTGGCTCAGAATGCCCGGCCTACTCAGGATTCGCTCTTCCGTGAGGCCCTGGAGAAGTTGCCAGCAGATCTCGTGATACGCGATCAGGCAGGCGACCCCGGGCGGAGCCTCCAACATCTCGGCCGTCTTCTGCGGGTCGAGATGGGTCACGATCTGCCGGGCAAACTCCCTTCCAAGTTCGCGATAGTCCTTCACGGCCGCCGCATCTCGTTCGGAATCCAGAACCAGAAGCCGTACGTTTCCCCGTTCGTCGACGAGTCCCCAAGCAGCCAGGGCCTCTCTGGCCGCTGCGGCCTGCACGGGCAGATTCTTGCGGACTGCCTCCATCAAGGCGTCCTCGTGCCGCACAACCGCGTCGCGCATCGCGCCCGGGCGGGGCGAGCGGCGGGACCACGTGATCTGAAGACGCCCGGACGAGAGGTCGTAGGTGTTGGTTCCGACGGCCGACGGATGGTCGGGGTATATGACCCAGCCTTTGTCGTCCATCGAGAGATCCCCCGTCCGGACCTGCCTCCGCACCTCCTCTTGGACGGTCTTCCATGCGTCCGGTCCGTCCATGACGACGGACCACAGGACGTGATAGGCCATCTCCTGCCGGTCCTTCAAGTGCCCTTGGACTCGCTTCGCCATGGTTCTTCCGAGAGGCAAGAGCCGCGTTGCCGCCTGCTCCGCGTGCCGCTGCAGTTGGGCCCTTTTTGCACCCGTTACGGCGGGAAAGGCGAACGCGTAGCGGCCGTTGGCTCTCTTGATCAACCGGCTGGCCTCCAGCCGGGCCAAACGCTCCTGCAGGCCGGCAATACCCAAGGGGCGAAGGTCCTCTTCGGCCGCCGCCGTGAAGCAGGCTTTCAGAAGGAGATTGTTGACCGGATCGTCCAGCGCGCGGCGGTCTACATCGCTGCTCCCGTAGAAGCAGAAGTGCTCGCCGACGCGGAAGTCCTCCGGCAGTCCTGGCCCGACGCCGTCGCGGGCCTTGGCCGGCTTGTCGGGGGACGCATCCTTCCCGTGCGGCTCCGGCGCACGGGGCGGGGGACTGCCCGTCGCGCGGCCGGCGGAGAAAGCCTTCTCCCACTCCTTTGCCAAGTCGCTCGGCGGCTTGTCGTATGCCCGGGCGAGCGCCCTGACGTTTTCCCGTTGAACGGCGGGGTCCCGCGAGTTCCTCAGCGTCTTGTAGGCGGCAAGGAACCTGTCCTTGCCGTACGCGTCGATCAAGAACCTTACGAAAGAGCCCGCTTCAGGATAGGCCACCAACGGCCGGCTCGATGCCGATCCGATCTCGACATAGGTGGTCAATTCCTCCAAAGGAATCCACTGACCCTTCTCCTTCGACTCCTTGACGCGCTCGTGGACCGAAGACTGCTTGCCGCCGGGCGTAGACGAGGACTGCGCCTCCAATCGTTCGGCCATGAAGACCGCGAAGCCCTCGTTCAGCACGGCCGGCGGACTGCCGTAGGGCCGCATCAGGACGTGGACCATCTCGTGGTAGGGATCGAGTTTTTCACGCTTGTTGTAGACCTCGACGATCGTGTCGCCGTAGGCCCAGCCGGCGCCCTGATGCCCCGTTTCCGCGGCCTTGAGCCCCTGGCTCTCGAAGAACACCAGGCAGATCCGCACGTCGGAGTCCTTCCCCAGGAAGCTGCAAATCGCCCGGAAGGCCTCTTCTCTCCGGGCGACGATATCCCCGATGTCGCTCTCCGCAGTCGAGCCCTTGACGTAGTAGACGTCGAAATGCGGCGTGCTGCGATTCTGCATCTTCGGGAGCAACCGTTCCTTCCAGTCGCGGCCGCTCCGGATGAGCCTCATGGAGTCGATGAGGCTCCGTCCGTCCCTATCCACGACGTCGATCAGCCACAGGTCGTCCCCACGCGATGCCTCGACCCTCAGATACCCGGAATGCTGCACGATCGAGTCCACCTGGAAATCGAGGAACCCCATCTGCGCGAATATGCCCTCTTCAATCCCTTGTCTGAACTTGTCGCGCCCCAGCTCGCGTTGGCAGCGGTCTCCCAGGAGTTGCCAGGCTGCGTCGACCTGCTTGAGCTTCACGTGCTCCCGAATCTGCTGGAGGACCTTCGCGACGGCCCGCCTCTGCGCCTCGGTGGCCGGTCTCTGTCGATCCTCTTCGAGGTTCCGGCGCTCCAAGTCGCCGGCGGCGTACTTGGCTTGTTTGAACGGTTTCTCCAAGTCGTTCTGCTCCGCCGACGGTGGATTGTAGAACTGCAGGCGGATCCAGACGGCATCCGGGATCGGGTCGGGTATCTCGAATTCGAAGCGCGTCCATCTCACCTCGCCGGGGCCAAGACGCTCAAAGAATGCCTTGCCGAAACCGCCGAAACGCGAGTAGGACTGTATGTGGATGCCGAGGACCTGCTCTTGTCGCGAGACATTCTTAACCTTCACGCGGACCACGTTCGTGCCCTCGTGGATGGGGTCGAACTTGGTCTCCAGGACATCGAGATTGGCCTTCGCCTGGTCCCCGGGGGCGGTCGCCGCAGCACGCGGCTGCTTGGCCCCTGCCGGCGGATCCGCCTGTGCCGAGTCCTTGCCGCTCTCTGCCCGGGGGCGCCCGGCTGGGGCCGCATCCCGCCCGAAGAAGGAGAGGCCGACGAGCCACACCGCACCAAGGGCAACCGTGAATCGACTCACCATGACGTGCTCCTCCAACTGCGCAACACCCAAGACCCCGCACCCGGATCGACGCGGCTCGCCCCGGCGGAGTGCCCCGCCGCGCGCCCGATCCCGTCGGCGCGTTCGCAAGAAACGCCAAGTCCTGGTCTTCCATTCGCAGCGGCGACGGCGATCTTGGGAGAAAATGGGGGAAAACATTTCGCGCACTGGGAGCCAGTCCCGTCTTGCACGCCGGAATCAGGACGTTTCCGCACAGGTTGTTGCACCGGCTGCGCGGAGAGGCTAGCATATTGGGGACGGGCGGCTGCGCCCGTTCCTGCCAAAGTGCCCTGCCCGCCATCTTCCGAGGAGCCCGCCGATGAAGAGCCATTGGAACCGCCGCCAAGTGCTTCGTCAAGCCGCGCTGGCCGGCGCCGCCGCCGCGCTCGGAACGCTGCCGGCCAGACCGCTATTGGCCGCGTCGCCCAATGAGAAGCTCAACGTCGCGGTGGTCGGCTGCGCCAACCGCGGCGGGGCCAACCTGGGCGGCGTGTCGAGCGAGAACGTCGTGGCCCTGTGCGACGTGGACGACCGCCGGGCGGCGCGGGCCTACAAGGCCCATCCCAAGGCCCGCAAGTTCCGCGATTTCCGCAAGATGCTCGACGCCGTGGGTCGCGAGATCGACGCGGTGGTGGTGAGCACGCCCGATCACACCCACGCCCCGCCCGCCGTCGCAGCCATGAAGATGGGCAAGCACTGCTACTGCGAGAAGCCGCTGGCCCACTCGGTCTACGAAGTCCGCACCATGCGCGAGATCGCTAAAGAGAAGAAGCTCGCCACTCAGATGGGCACGCAGATCCATGCGGAGCCGAACTATCGCCGCGTCGTGGAGCTGATCCAGTCCGGGGCGATCGGGCCCGTGGGCGAGGTCCACGTCTGGTTCGGCGGGAGCTATGCGGGCAAGGACCGGCCCAAGGAGACGCCGCCGGTGCCGCCGGAACTCGACTGGGACCTCTGGCTCGGGCCGGCGCCGACACGGCCGTACCATCCCTGCTACCTGCCGGGGACGTGGCGCCGCTGGTGGGACTTCGGCTGCGGGGCGTTGGGAGATTTCGGCTGCCACTACATGGACCTGCCGTTCTGGGCGCTGGGGCTTCGATATCCCACGAGCGTCGAGGCCGAGGGGCCGCCCGTTCACCCGGAAGGCACGCCGGGCTGGCTGACGATCCGCTATGAGTTTCCCGCCCGTGGCGCGCTGCCGCCGGTCCGGCTGACGTGGTACGACGGCGGGAAGCGGCCTGAGCAAGTGCAGCAAGGCAAAGTCCCGAACTGGGGTTCAGCGGTCTTGTTCGTGGGCCAGAAGGGGATGCTCCTGGCCGACTACGGCCGGCGAAAGCTCCTGCCCGAGGCCCAGTTCGACGGCTTCCAGGCGCCGAAGCCGACCATCCCGGATTCCATCGGCCATCACCGGGAGTGGATCGCCGCCTGCAAGACGGGAAGCCCGACTACGTGCAACTTCGACTACTCCGGGGCGCTGGCCGAAGCCGTGGTGTTGGGCAACGTGGCCTATCGCTGCGGCAAGAAGCTCCTTTGGGACGCGGCGAGTCTGAAGGCGACCGGCTGCCCCGAGGCCGACCCGTACATCCGGCCGGAATACCGGCAGGGATGGAGATGAGGGATGAAGGATGAAGGATGAGGGATGAAGGCGGAATGAGATGGCCAGAATGGCCAATGACCAAAGCCCCATGACCAAAGGGAAGTGAGGTCGCTGGTCAGAGGTCACCAGTCATTCGTCATTGCTCATTGGGCCTTGGTCATTGGTGCTTGGTCATTCCCCTTCATCCTTAATCCCTCATCCCTCATCCCTCATCCCTCATCCCTCATCCTTCATCCTTCATCCTTCTCCCCTCACTCCCACATCGAATACCCCATCTCGACCGCCACCGGGGCGAAGAGAATCAGCGGCAGCCAGGCCGCCAGCGCAGGGCTGATCGCATAGACCGCCCCCAGGCGCTGGCACCCCATCACCACCAGCATGAACACCGTGACCACCGCCCCGCACAGCCCGAGGGCCGCGAATACGTTCCGGTTGCCCCGCGTAACTACCAGCGGAAGGCCGAGGAACAAGAGCGTCACGTCCAACAGCGGCTGCACGAACCGCCCGTGAATCACCACGCGCACGCCGCCGCCGAAATCCGGGCTGCGCCCGCGAAGCCCGGCGATGAGCTGCGCGGTGGAGGAGAACTCTCGCCACGCCTGCGGGTTGGCCAACTGCTCGAACGTGACGTTGCTGGCGACGAAGCACTGATCGGGCCGGAGCTGGAGCCAGTCCGGGGCGTCGCAAGGGGTCAGGATCGCCGGCTCATCGCCCAAATAGAGCGACGGCCGCGTGGCCAGGTCCTTGGGCTGCTCGACTCCGTCCAGCAGGTATCCGCCGGGCCGTGAGCCCTCGGGCGGCCGATAGAAGGCCGTGCGGGCCGTCATCTGGCGCGCGAAGTGGTCCAAGGAGGCCGGCAGCCGGAAACTCGGCTTTTCGATCCGCTGGCCGTCGGCCACGGTCGCCTCGCCGTGGATGAGAATGTCGGTCCGCTCGTCGTATTGGGGCTGGAGCTTGCGGGGGACGTCGCCGGCGAGGTCCTTGGGCTTGCGGGCCAGCTCGTCGCGCAGTCGGGGAATGACCAGCTCGCGGCTGGCCGCCCCCGCCAGAGCGACCACGATGGCCGCGGCTACGATGGGCACCACCACGCGGACCCGCGGAATGCCCGCTGCCATCAGGGCGGTCAGCTCCTGGTGGCGCTGCATCCAACTGACGGTGAACATCGCGGCCCCCAGCGCCAGCAGCCCGGCCGTGCGGTCGAAGAAGAGAATCGCGCGATAGGAATAAAACCGGCCCATCACCGCCAGCAGCCCGCCCTCCTTGGCGGCATAGCGGATGAAACCTTCGAGATTGGTGAAGGCGTCGAAGACGACGTAGAGCCCGGTCAGGCTCACGTAGCAGATCAAGAAGGTCTTGACGAACTGGCGCAGGAGATAGCGGTCGATGATGGTCACCGGAGCACCTGCCGGATGGTCCGGGCCAACGCCTCCACGCCCCGGCGGATCTCGTCGCACGAAGGAATGCCGAAGCTCAGGCGCAGCCGGCTGACCGGAACCGTGCAGCCCTCCGCCGGGTAACACACGGCGCCGGGGACGTACAAGACGCCTTCCTCCACCGCCCGATCGAAAAGCGGGCCTGCAACGCCGGTGTCCAGCGCATCGGGCAAGCGGAGCCAGAGATACAGCCCGCCGGCCGGCCCAACCCAGTCGATCCCGCCGATGGGCCGCAGGAACTGCCCGGCCGCGTCGAGCACGGCCTCAATCTTCCCCCGATAGCACGCCCGCAGGGTCTCCACGTGGGCGTCGAAGAGCCCCATCTCCAGGACCGCGGCCATGAGGACCTGGTTGAAGTTGGGCGAGCCGAAATCCAGGTTCCCCTTGGCGCCGAGCACGGGCTCGACCAGGGCCGGGGGCAGGATCCCCCACCCGATGCGAATCCCGGGGGAATACGCCTTGGAGAAACTCCCCGCGACGATCACCGAATCTCCGTCCGGGTCCATGGACCTCATGCTGCGAACGTCGTCGCCGCGGTAGCGAAGTTCGCGGTAGGCGGTGTCTTCGATAAGGTAGATCTTGTGGGTGCGGGACCACCGGCGGACCAGATCGACCAGGGCCGCCCGACGGGCCTCGGGGATCGTCGCGCCCGTCGGGTTGTCGTAGTAGCTCGTCACATAGACGGCCTTGACGCGGTGCAATTGGCCTTCCGACTGAAACCGCGCGAGCTGTTCGTCCAGCGCCTCGGGGATCAAACCCTCGGCGTCGGTCGGCACGCCGACGGCCCGGGCCCCAAGATTGGCCAGGGTCCCGAGGTAGACGAAGTAGGTCGGCGCCCCGCAGAGGACCACGTCGCCCGGGTCCAGAAGCACGTCCCCCACCAGGTAAAGCAACTGGTTGCTCCCGGCGGTGATGACGACCTGCTCCGGCGAGAGGTTCAGCTCCTCGGCCGTCGAGCGGTCGGCACGGAGCATCCGGTCCAGCAGTGCGGCACGGAGCGGGGGATAGCCGATGGTGCTGCTGTACTGGAGCGCGGCCCGGGCCCGCTCGGGGTCGGCCCAGACCGCCTCGATGGCGATGCGGGTGGGTCCGGCCGGGAGCGTCGCGTTGTCCACGAAGCCGGCCGCCAGCGAGACGATCTCCGGGTGGGCCAGGGTCTTGGCCATCAAGATGCTGGCGATGGGCTGCCCTCCGGCCCAATGCGCCCGTCGGCTCAGGCCGCCGCGAGGGGCCCCCGTTTTCATTGCTTCTGACGACATTCCTGCCGAAGGGGCTAGGGTTCAGGGTTCGGGGTTCGGGCAGCGAAGAATCTTATCATCCGTGGCCTCTGCGGTATACGGAGAAACCTGCCTCACACCCGTCATCCCGTCACCCCGCCACCTGCCACCCGCCACCCGCCACCCGCTCGCCGCCGGCTCTGCCCGGATACGGACAGACCCGCTATGATGAAGACAGATTCACCAGGACCAGGGATCGGGGCCGGAAAGCGGATTCCGCGAGCAGGCATGGCGATCGGAATTGGGAAAAGCTGGTCGGTCGGTGCGACCGCACGTCGCTGGCTCGAGCGGGCTGTGCCCTGGCGCCGCGCGGCGGTGAACCTGCTGTTCCCGCCGCGGTGCGCGTTGTGCGACGCCGATTTAGTCGATACGGAGGATGGGTTGCTTCTGTGCGGGAGTTGCCAGGGGGGCCTGGCACCCCAGGAATGGTTGGGATGTCCGCGCTGCGGGGCCGCAGCACCCCCCAATATAAGGCACGGCCGCACGTGCCACGCGTGCCGCCGAGTGCGGTTGCACTTCGATGCCGTGGTGACGCTCGGTGCTTACCACGGCCCGCTGAAGGAAGTCGTGCTGAAGATGAAGCGAGCCTCGGGGGACCCGCTTTCGGCAGCAATGGGACAGTTCTTCGTCCGGCGGCGAGGGGCGCAAATCGCGTCTTTCCGGCCGGATGTGGTCATTCCCGTCCCCATTCACTGGCGGCGCCGCTGGGTGCGGAGGACCAATAGCCCCGATCTTCTGGCCGAAGCGTTGGGAAGGTTTCTGCGGGTGCGGGTGCTGGATCGAGCGCTGCGTTGCTGCCGTAACACACCGCCACAAAAGGACTTAAAGCCGATGCAACGCTTCGCGAACGTGCGCGACGCGTTCCGTCTTGCCGCGGGCCACGACCTGCGGGGGGCTCGTGTGCTGCTGGTCGATGACGTGCTGACGACGGGCGCCACGTGCAGTGAGGCCGCCAAACTGGTCAAGTCCCGCGCCGGTGTTGATTCAGTCGTCGCCGCTGTCTTGGCGAGGTAGAAATGGTGACGAGAATCCGCGCAGGCCTGAATGGGGAACACGACTGCGTTCCTTCGATCCGACGCGTAACTCCTCTCGACTATTCCAGGCACGCTCAATGACCCCCACCAAACCACCGCCGAATCCTAAGTCGGGGCTTCGCCCCTTCCGCACCGCAGTCTTCCGCGGACTGGGCGTCGTCTTGCCGCCGCTGATCACGATCGCCATCCTCCTATGGCTCGGCGGGACCATCCAGAACTACGTTCTGGAGCCGATCTCCGCCGGCGTCCAGAACATCGTGGTCCGGTTGATTCAAGACGTCCGCAAGCCGGAGGACTTCCCGGCGTCCGAACTTGCGAACCGCTTTCCAATACTCCACGGGGTGGAGTACACATCGCTTCAAGACGGGACCTATATTCCCAAGACCGTGTACGACGACGTAGAGAAACACCGCGGCGAAGACCCAATGCCGAGGACATCGCCGTACATCTATCAGGCCTATCTGCGGGTGACATACCTTCGCCCCGCGGTGATGATTCCCCTGTTCCTCTGTGTTTTTGTCCTGATCCTCTATCTCTTGGGAAAGCTGATCGCCGCAGGCGTGGGGCGGTTTACGATGGGCCTGGTTGAGCGGGGGATTGCCCGCGTCCCGTTCGTGCGGAGCGTCTACTCCGCCGTCAAGCAAGTCAGTTCGTTTCTGCTCAACGAGCGGACCATGGACGTCTCTCAGGTCGTGGCCGTCGAGTACCCGCGCAAGGGAGTCTGGACCCTCGGCCTGGTGACAGGCGTGGGAATGCCGGCGATTGAGAGCATTGTCGGAGACGAGTGCATCTCCGTGATGATCTGCACCTCGCCAATGCCGATGGCCGGATTCACCATCAATGTCCGCAAGAGCGAGGCCATCGACCTGAACATCACCCTCGACCAGGCGATTCAGTTCATCGTGAGCTGCGGGGTGGTCGTCCCGGGCTCGAAGGACCTGCCGCTGGCCGACGCCGCTGAGGAATCGCCCAGGCAGATCACCAACGACCCGCCCCCGGAGTCTGACGGCGATCCATGAAGGCAGCTCCGCCATTGAACCGCAGAGGACGCAGAGGAATCGTGGAGAGAGGCAGAGAATCGAAAGCAAAGAGGCTGAATCTGCCGCCGAACCTCGTTTCCTGCCCTACTAACTTGATTGTTTCTTCCCTCTGCGCCCTCTGCGTTCTCTGCGGTGAGTAATCGAGGTGAACCACATCCCATGAGCGCTTTCCATCGCATCCGATTGGGCACCCGGGCCAGCGCGCTGGCCCAGTGGCAGGCCGAGTGGGTGGCCGCCCGGCTCCGGGACCTCGGGGTGGAAGTGGTTTTGGTCCCAATCACAACCAGCGGCGACCGGCAGCAGGAACAGCCCATCGGGACACTTCCCTCGCGGGGGGTCTTCACCAAGGAACTCCAGCGGGCATTGCTCGAAGACCGCATCGACCTGGCGGTCCATAGCCTGAAGGACTTGCCGACCGATCCGGCGGCGGGCCTTTGTCTGGCGGCGGTTCCCGAGCGGGCGTCGGTGGCCGACGTCCTGGTATCGCCCAAATACCCGTCGCTGGAGGCCGTTCCGCCGCAAGCATTGGTCGGGACGGGGAGTCTGCGGCGCCAGGCCCAAGTGCTTCACGTGCGGCCCGATCTGGTGATGAAGGACGTGCGCGGCAACGTTGAAACCCGCCTGCGCAAGCTGGACCGCGGCGAGTTCGATGCCCTGGTCCTGGCCGAGGCCGGATTGGAGCGTCTCGGGCTGGCCGACCGGATTGCGAGTGTCCTGACGCCGAAGGTTCTCCTGCCGGCCGTGGGGCAGGGGGCGTTGGGCTTGGAGACTCGCGACGAAGGGCCCGTGCGCCAGGTCGTGCGACGCCTCAATCACGCGGAGTCGGAAGCGGCCGTGCTGGCGGAGCGGGCGATGCTGGCCGGGCTTCAAGGCGGCTGCTTGGCGCCGATCGCGGCATGGGGCCGGATGGCCGGCGGGCAATTGACGCTGACCGGAAGAGTGCTCTCTCCCGATGGCCGCAGGATGATTGGAACCACACTGGAGGCCGACGCTTCGCAATCCGTGGGACTCGGCCAGCGCGTGGCCGATGCGCTCTTGGCCCAAGGCGCGGCCGAGCTGATCCGGGGCTCCCGGCAGGGGTTCTGACGCGGCTGATAGCCTTCGTTGCCGCTTCTGCGCCCAGTCGGTGTTTCTCACGGGTCAACCGGCGGGGTCTGCGGGGGCGTTCGGCCAGAGTGGCCGATGCTGCCGCAAGCCGGCTTCGTGAAGGGGGACGGTGTCGCGATCCACAGCCGCTCTCTAAGCGGTTAAGCCGCAAGCACTTGACGCCAGGGCGCAGTTGCGCCTCGATTCTTGTGACCGAGCGGCACGCGCGTTGCTCAAGGCGAGGCCGTCCTACGAGAGGCGATTATGCCCTACGGTCTTTACATCTCCGCCGAAGGAGCGCAGGCCCAAAGCCGGCGCCTGGAGATCATCGCCAACAACATGGCCAACGTCGATACCGTCGGCTTCAAGCGGGAGCTGGCGATATTCCAGGCCCGCTATGCCGAGGCCGTCGAGCAGGGCCAGACCCAACCCGGCGCCGGCTCGATCGACGACACCGGCGGCGGGATCATGCTCCGCCGCACCGTCACCGACTACTCCCCCGGCCCCATGAAGCGGACCGAGTCGCCCACGGACGTTGCCATCTCGGGCGAGGGCTTTTTCCTGGTCGAGAAGGACCAGCAGCAGTATCTCACCCGGGCGGGCAACTTCCGGCTCACCGAGCGGGGCGACCTGGTCACGCAGCAGGGATACGCCGTGCTGAGCGACAACGGCTCGCCGATCGCGATCGACCCGCGCAACGGGCCTTACGAAGTCACGCCGGCCGGAGCGGTTCGCCAAGGCGCCGCGTCGCAGAATCTGGCCCTGGTGCGTCCTGCGTCGCCGGACAGCCTGGTCAAGGTGGGCGAGAACCTGTTTCGCCCGGTGGGCGGCGATCCGCAGCCCGTTGCCGCCGGCCAGCGGCGCGTGGCCAGCGGCTATCTGGAGCTTTCGGGCGTCCGGCCCACGACGGAGCTGGTGCAGATGATCGAGGCATCGCGGGCCGTCGAGGCCAACCTCAGCATGATGCGGGCCCAGGACCAGATGCTTTCCGGCCTTGTGACGCGGGTGATGAGGGCGTAGGAAGGGGCTGGGGGCTGGGGAGTGGGGAAAGTGAGAAATGACAAATGACAAATGAGAAGTGCAAAATGCAAATTGACGGACGGCATCTCACTTTGCCCTTTTCATTTCTCATTTCTCACTTCTCATTTCTCGCTCTTCAGATGTCCCTCGCTTCTAATCCCCAGTCCTCAATCCTCAATCCCTAATCCCCAGTCCCCAGCCCCCAGTCCCTAACCCCTCGCTCTGAGGTCAATCGCCATGACGGTCCAAACGCTCTATTCCGCGGCCACGGGCATGTCGGCCATGGAGACCAAGCTGGACACGATCGCCAACAACCTGGCGAACCTTGAAACCACCGCGTTCAAGCGCGGCAAGACTAACTTCGAGGACCTCTTCTACCGCCACGAGAAAATGCCCGGGGCCGAAGACTCCGCCGGGCAGTTGACGCCCACCGGCATCTCGATCGGCTTGGGCAGCCGCGTGTCGAGCATCCAGACCGATTTCCGCCAAGGGGCCTTCAAGCAGACCAGCAATTCGCTCGACGTGGCCATTGAAGGCAACGGATTCATCAAGGTGATGGACCCTTCAGGCGAGATCCTCTACACGCGCTCGGGCAATTTCTCGCTCAATGCCAACGGGCAGATGGTCCTGGGCTCCGCCAACACGGGGAGGCTCATCGAGCCGCCGATCGTCATTCCCAACGACGCCGAGGCCATCGTCATCAGCCCCGAGGGGAAGGTCTCGGTCCGCCAATTTAACAATCCCGTCCTCACCCAGGTCGGCACGATCGAGATGGTCACTTTCATCAACCCCGAGGGGCTGCTGAAGCGCGGCGAGAACCTCTACGCGGAGACCAACTCCTCCGGCACCGCCCAGACCGGCACGGCGGGGCAGAACGGCATGGGCGTGGTCCGGCAGAACGCACTGGAGGCATCCAACGTCGAGCCCGTCAGCGAGCTGATCGATCTGATCACCACGCAACGGGCATTCGAGCTCAACTCGCAGGTGGTGCAGGCGGGCGACCAGATCATGCAGCTCGTGGCAAACCTCCGCCGCGCGTGAGGCGAGAAGGATGAGGGATGAGGGATGAGGGGGAATGCTGATTGATGATTGATGAATGCTGAACGGAAGAGCACTCCCGCTCGGCAGAGCCTTTTTTCTTCTGTCTCCTGTCTTCTGTCTCCTGACTACCGACTACTGTCTACTCTCCCGTGAGCATCGCTATGCGTGCAGTCCCTCCGGCACTCTTCGCGATCATCGCCTCCGCGGCGTGGCCGCTCATGGGGGCCGAGCTTCAGCTTCGCGCCCGCTGCCAGGCCCGGGGGCCGGTTGTGACCCTGGGCGACGTGGCCGACGTGCTGGCGGCCGATCCGCAGCAGGCCGAGCCCTTGGCCGGCATCGAGCTGTTTCCCGCGCCCGCCCCAGGCCAGCAGCGGATCGTCCGGGCGAGGGAGGTCCAAGACCTCCTGGCGGCGCGCCAGGTCAACCTGGCCGAGCATCGTTTCTCGGGATCGAGTCAGGTCGTCGTGGAAGCCCGCGGCGATACCCAGCCCGGCCAGCGCACTGCGGTCTCCTCCTCGGTGCGCAAGCGGGCCGAGCGATTGGCCGGCGAGGCGATCGTCCGGTTTCTCCAGCAGGCAGTGCCGGGCGGGGCGTCGTGGAACGTCGAGGTTTCGCTCAGCGACGCGCAGGCCCGGGCCATTCCGGCCGACGGACGCAAGATCGCGGTCCGCGGCGGCGAGCCGCCGTGGACCGGGAGCCAATCGTTCGAGCTGGCCGTCGAAACGCCCGAAGGTCCGTCGCGGCTCGCCGTGCGCGCCCAAGTCTCGGCACGGCAACCGCTGGTGGTCGCCGCAGTAGCGCTGGCGCGAGGGGCCGTCGTCCGGGAAAGCGACGTGCAGGTCGTGCAGGCGTCCGCCGTCAGCGACACTCCCGACGCAGCCCACGGCCTCGGTGACGTGATCGGCAAGGAGGCCGTGCGCGCGATCCCCGCGGGCACGATCGTGCAGACGTCCATGCTCCACTCGCCGCTGGTGATCCGCCGGGGCGAGATCATTACCGTCTATGCCCGGAGCGCAGGGATCCGCGTGCGCACGACTGCCCGGGCCCGCGAGGACGGGAGTCTCGGCGACTTGATTTCGGTCGAACCGCTTTCGGATCGGAAGAAGACCTATTCAGCCCGCGTCTCCGGGATCCAAGAGGCCGAGGTGTTTGCCCGGGCAGTGCAGAGCGCACCGCCCGCGGGGAGGTTCCCCTCGGACATTGGGCCCGCCGAGGCACGGGCCAGCGAAAGGAGCTGGCGATGAAGTGCATCCGGTTCAAGTCGCGATGGGGCGGGGTGATTGCGGCGGCGTTAGTCTGGGGCGCCAGTGCAACGGCCGTGGCGCAGGGCCCGAGTTCCAGCCTCTTGGGCAACCCGGCCAACCGCCGGCCGCTCACCCTAGCCAACGTCTCGTTGACTTACCAGCCGACCCCCGAGCCAAAGCAATGGAAGGTCAACGACCTGCTGACGGTGATGGTCCAGGAGAAGGTGCGGGTGCAGCGCGAGGGGCAGGTAGATCAGCGCAAGAAGGCCGAAGGCGCGATGGCCCTGACGGACTGGATCTTGCTGGACGGGTTTTCCCTGACTCCCGACCCGCAGTCCGACGGCGACCCCAAGATCGCCGGCATCCTGGACAACAAGTACCGGGCCCAGGCGAACCTGCAGAACAGGGAGCTATTGGAGGCCGAGATGCAGTGCGTGGTCATGGACGTGCGTCCCAACGGCACGCTGGTGATCGAAGGGCACGGCCACGTGCAAGTGGACGAAGAGGAATGGGAGCTGTCGCTCAGCGGCATCATCAACCCGGAGGACATCCTCCCCAATAAGACGATCAAGAGCGAGAAGATCGCCGAGAAGCGGATAATGCGGCGGTCGGCCGGCCACGGGCGCGACGGGCTGCGCCGCGGCTGGCTGCTGAAGATCCTCGACCGCTATGCGCCGTTTTGAGCGGGCCGCGCGTGCGACGCGCATGGCTGAAAGCGGCGACTGCGGACGCGAGCGCGCTTTTAAGGAAACTCAGTGCAAAGTGAGAAGTGAAAAGTGAAAGGTGCAGAGCTAGGGATGACATCGACTGGGGTCCGGAGCGTTGCAGCGGTGCTGGTCGTGGCGGGACTGTGGGCGACAGCCGTGCCCGCCGAGGCTCGAACGCTGCTGAAGACCATTTGCCGCGTCAAGGGCCAGGAAGAGAACACGCTCCAAGGGCTGGGGATCGTGGTCGGGCTGAAAGGGACCGGCGACGGCGGCTCGTCGCTCCCCATGCTCCGCGCCCTGGCCCAGGCCATGCAGTATCTCGGCAGCCCCACCGGCAAGACCGGACCCATCGAGCTCAAAGACGCCAAGAACGTGGCGCTGGTGCTGGTGACCGCGACCGTTCCGGCCCAAGGCGGGCGCCAGGGAGACAAGCTCGACTGTTCGGTCAGCTCGGTGGGATCGGCCAAAAGCCTCTCGGGCGGCCGACTGTTTATGACGCCTCTGGTGGGGCCCGGCGACCCGAAGAACCCCCGCGTGTACGCCATCGCGGAGGGCCCGATCACGCTGGACAACGCCACCCAGACTACGACCGGCCGCATCTACTCCGGCTGCCGCCTGGAAGAGGACTTCTTCAACCTCTTTGTGAAGGACGGCAAGATGACGCTGGTGCTGGACCGGAACTTCGCCGACTTCCAGGTGGCCGCGGAGGTTGCCGACGTGGTCAACAAGAGCCTGGTGAGCGTCCAGTCGGAGAGCGCGGCTCCGGCCAAGGCCCTCGACCCGTGCAACATCGAGGTCTCGATTCCGCGGCAATACCAGAGCGATCCCGTGGATTTCGTATCGCAGGTGCTCGGGCTTTCGATCCCCGATCCGCAGATCGGGGCCCGCGTGACGATCAACGAGCGGGCCGGCGGCATCGTGTTTCGCGGCGATGCGGAAATCGGGCCGGTGGCCGTCACGCACAAGAACATCGTGGTGGAGGCGGGCACCGCCACCAATGCGGCCGCGCGATTTGTGCCGCTGGACCCCAAGAACGAAGCGGCGACGCTCAAGTCGCTGGTCGAGGCGCTCAATGCCGTGCGCGTTCCCAACGAGGACATGATCGAGATCATCAAGTTGCTCCAACGGAATGGGAGCCTGCGTGCCCAATTGATCATCGAGTGACATCCCCAGCCCCCAACCCCTAGCCCCTGAGCCCTGCCATGAACGTCAGTCCCGTCGGCAGCCGTCCGAGCGTACCCGTGCCGAGTCCTAAGGCAGTCGATCCAGCCGCCCAGCGCGAGGTCCTGCGCCAGACGTTCGAGTCGACGATCGGGCAGACGCTCTTCGGCCAAATGCTCAAGTCAATGCGGAAGAGCCAGGGCAAGCCCGCGTATTTCCACGGCGGGCGCGGTGAGGAAGTCTTTCAGCAGCAG
Organism: uncultured Planctomycetaceae bacterium; assembly: GCA_964354245.1. Taxonomy (GTDB): domain Bacteria; phylum Planctomycetota; class Planctomycetia; order Pirellulales; family Thermoguttaceae; genus CAYGZI01. The sequence goes on along the minus strand of CAYGZI010000014.1, from coordinate 4,997 downwards.
TTGGACCAGGTGCTTGCCGAGAAGATGAGCCAGGCAAGCGCGTCCAGCTTCGTGGGGCCGATGTTCGAGCTGTTTACGCTGGGGAGGCAGTGAGGGGGAGGGAGAGTAGACAGTAGTCAGTAGACAGTAGGGGGAGTAGCTCGCGGCTGAAGTTGTGCGTTCCCAGCGGTGACACAAGACAGGTCAACCGATGCAGAGACAACCGGCGAAGCGGTTTGAGGACCTGGTGGTGTGGCAGAAGGCCCATCATCTCGTTCTCGAAGTCTATCGTTACTCTGCCACGTTTCCGAAGAGTGAGCTCTACGGCCTGAGTGCGCAAATCCGCCGGGCGGCGGTCTCGGTCGCGGCAAACATTGCTGAAGGATTCAAACGGCGGAATCGTCCGGAGAAGATCCGGTTTCTGAACATCGCCCAAGGTTCCTTGGAGGAGGTGCGCTACTTCCTGATACTTGCTCCCGACCTTGGGTACGGAGCTTGCGATGACCTGAAGCGTCAGCTTGTCGAAGTCGCCCGGCTGCTCGAAGCCCTCGCGAAAAGCATCGAAGCCGCGATGTCCAAGGGAGACTGAGCCGACCCGCTGCAAATCCACCGCGCCGTAACCCGACGGAGAGAACGGATCACCTACGACCCGGACCTCGCCGCAGTTCCTACTGTCTACTGACTACCGTCTACTGACTACCGTCTACTGACTACCGTCTACTGACTACCGTCTACTGACTACCGTCTACTGTCTCCTCCCCATGTCACCACCGACCGCCAAGCTGACCGACACCCCCTGCGACACCGACCTGGCCGCTTACCTCCAGGACCTTTCGGCCGTGCAGGACAAGACGCTGGAGGTGCTGGTCCGCAAGCGGCAGATGCTCGTGGACGCCGACACCGAGGGCCTGGCCGCGCTGGGAGAGGAAGAGGCCCGGCTGGTCGAGGACCTCCAGGCGTGCCTGGACCGGCGGGAGGATCTGTTGGGCCGGGCACGCCGGGAAGGGCTCCGTGCCGAGAGCTTGCGCTCGCTTTCTGCCCAACTGCCGAGCCGGGCGTCAAACGACCTCTCCTACCAGGTTCGCCTGGCTTCTCATCGCGCGAGGCTTCTCCAGCACCATAGTCTCACCAATTGGGTGCTCGTACAGAAGACTCTCATCCATCTTTCGCAGTTGCTAGAGATTATCGCGACCGGAGGGCGATTGCAGCCGACATACAGTAAAGACGACCCAATCCGCGCTAGCGGCGCGCTCGTCGATCGGGAAGTCTAGGCAGCCTCGGTAACTCCGCAAAACTGCGAATAATCGGCTAATGTCCCTCTTCGGGTCCATCCGGCTGGCAAGTAATGCCCTTCGCGCCGACCAGATCGCCATGCAGGTGATCGGGCAGAACATTGCCAACGCCAACACGCCGGGCTACATCCGCGAAGAGGTGGAGTTGTCGCCTGCGCCCACCCAGCGGGTCGGCGGGCTGCTAATGGGCCTGGGAGTGCAAGTCGATGCGGTCGTCCAGAAGATCGACCTCTTTCTGGAGGAGCGGCTCCGCGGGGCGGTCAGCGACAAAAGCAGTGCCGAGACCCGGGAGAGCACCTACACCCAGTTGGAGCAGTTGATCGGCGAGCTGGGCGACACCGACATCAGCACGGCGATGACGTCGTTCTTCAACAGCGTCTCCGAGATCCTCAACCAGCCCGAGGACATCTCGGTCCGCAACCTCGCGGTGCTCAACGGCACCACGCTGGCCCAGGAGATCCGCCGGCTGGCGCAACGGGTCGGCGAGGTCCGTGCGGACGTGAACGAGCGGGTCAAGCAGACGGCCGACGACATCAACCGGCTGATCGAGGAAGTCCGCTCGCTCAACGTGAAGATTGCGGCGACCGAAGGCGGCGACGTGTCGAAGAGCGACGCCGTGGGACTGCGCGACCAGCGCCTGGTGGCCTTGGAGGACCTCGCGAAGCTGATCGACATCCACGTCAGGGAGCAGCCCAACGGCACCGTCACGGTCTATATCGGCGGCGATTATCTGGTGGCGGAAGGGGTTTCGCGGCCGGTGGAAGTCGTGCTGGAGGCCAACCGCGGCCTGACGGCGGCTTACGTCCACCTGGCAGAAACCGACCTCCGGCTGGACCCCTCCGGCGGCGAACTCCACGGTCTGCTGGTCGCGCGCGACGACGTGTTGGGCGGCTTCCTCGACCAGCTCGACAACTTCGCCGGCACGCTGGCCTACGAGTTCAACAAGATCTACTCCAGCGGGCAGGGACTAAGCGGGTACACGGAGCTGACCAGCCAGGCGTACGTCACGGATCCGGACCGGCCGTTGGACGACGCCGGATTGAAGTTCACTCCCACCAACGGCTCCTTCCAGGTGCTCGTGTACGACAAGGACGCCAAGGTCACCCACACCACGGACGTGCTGGTGAATCTCAACGGCGTCGACCCGGACGCCGAGACGACTCTCAACGATCTGGTCGAGCAGCTCAACCAGATCGACGGCATCTCGGCCGAGGTGACGGTCGACGGCCGTCTGACGCTCCGCACCACCTCGGCGGTCGACGAGTTCTCCTTCGCCAGCGACACCAGCGGGGTGCTGGCGGCCTTGGGAGTCGATACCTTTTTCACCGGCTCGACCGCCCACGACCTGGACATCGATCCCGCGGTCAAGGAAGACCCGGGGAAGTTCGCGGCCAGCCAGGGCGGGATCGGACAGGACACCAAGAACGCCATCGAGATGGCGGCGTTTCCCGACCGGCCGATCCAGTCGCAGAACGGGGCCTCGATCACGGCGCTCTACGACCGGATGGTGGGCCAGGCCACCCAGGGATCGACCGTGACCCATGCGGCCGCCGAGGGGACCCGGGTCTTCGAGCAGACGCTCCGCGGGCAGAAGCTGGCGATCAGCGGAGTGAGCATCGATGAGGAGGCGGTGCGGATGATCGCCTTCCAGAAAGCGTTCCAGGCGTCGGCGCGGTACATCAGCGTGCTCAACGAGTTGTTTCAATTGTTAGTGGAGTTGTAGGCGACTCCGCGCCCCGGACGGCCCGCGACCCATGGCGATCATCGGCATCCCCAGCACCCGGATCAGCGACCAGTTTGTGCGCCAGGTCCTTCTGTCGCAGGTGCAGACCGATCAGATCGGCCTGTTCCGGCTGCAGATGCAACTGAGCACGGGGCAAAAGTTCCAACTGCCCAGCGAGGCCCCGGTCGCCGCCCTGCGGGTCATGAGCCTCCAGCGGCTCCTGGAGCGCAAGGAGCAGATCAAGGGCAACCTGGCCACGAACCAGTCGTATCTCAGCGCCACGGATACGGCGATGTCGCAGATCTCCGGGATGATGGCGGAGGTCCGCGGGACCGCGCTGGGCGTGATCGGCACGACCGCCAGCGACGTGCAGCGCCAAGCCGCCGCCCAGCAGGTCCAGCAGACCCTGCAGCAACTGGTCGATTCGGGGAACCAGAACTTCCGCGGCCGCTATCTCTTTGCCGGCTCGGAAACCATGACGCGGCCCTTTGCCCTGGAGCAGGGCAACCTCGTGCGCTACGATGGCAACGAGCAGCGGCTGGAAAGTTACGGCAACGTCGATCTGCTGTTCGACACCAACTCGCAGGGAAACGAAGTCTTCGGGGCGATCTCCGATCCCGTGCGCGGCAGCGTGGACCTCAATCCGGTCGTCACGCGCGACACCCGGCTGGCCGACCTCCGCGGGGGCCAGGGAATCCGCAAGGGGAGCATCGCCATTTCCGACGGCGCCTCCACCCAGATCATCGACCTCAGCCAGGCCGAGACCGTCGGGGACGTGGTCGCCCTGATCCACGCCCATCCGCCCGCGGGAAACACGATCGACCTGGAAATCGTCCCCAGGGGATTCGTGCTGCAACTGGCCAGCGGCAACCTGACGATCAACGAAGTGGGCGGCGGGACCACGGCGGCCGAGCTGGGAAGCCTCACCGAAACTGGCGTTGGCACCAACCCCGTCTACAGCGCCGACCTGGACCCGATCCTCCGCCCCACCGCGCGGCTGGCCGACGTGCTCGGCACCCGCGCGACCGCCGTTCTGCGCCCGGGAGGCCCGCAGAACGACATCATATTCCGGGCCGGCGCCAACGGAGAGGACCTCAACGGCGTGACGATCTCGCTGGTCGACGACCCTGCGGTTCATGCCGGCAGCGAAACGGTCGATTGGGACCCGGTGGCCAAGACCCTGGTGATCCACATCGAGGACAACTACACCGAAGCCAGGGACGTGGTCAAAGCCGTCAACGACCGGTTCGACGTCGGCTTGATTCCGTTTCAGGCAGAGGCCGATCCGTTGGATGGTCCGGAGGGGGGCATCGGGCTGATCGACAGCGCAACCACCCCCCCCGTGGTCACGGCGTACGGCAGCGGAGCCGATCTGGACCAAGCCAGCGGACTTCAGATCCTCAACGGGGGCTCCTCGCCCTACACGATCGACATCTCGAAAGCCGTGACCGTCGAGGACCTTCTTAACACGCTGAACACTTCGCCGGCGGGGGTGCTGGCCGAGATCAACGCCGAAAAGACGGGGATCGACGTACGCTCGCGGCTCAGCGGCGCCGACTTTGCCATCGGCGAGAACGGCGGCATTACCGCCGCGCAACTGGGCCTGCGGACCTTCACCGACGAGACCAGGCTGGCGGACCTGAATTTCGGCCGCGGAGTCATGGACTATCAGGGGCAGGCCGAGGGAGTGTTCCCTGCCGACGCCGACTTCATGATTACCCGCAACGACGGCGTCAGCTTCACGATCGACGTCCACGGGGCCAAGACGATCGGCGACGTGTTGGACTTGATCAACGACAATCCGATCAACGGCGACCCGGCCCTGGGCGTCCCTCTGGAGGCCCGGCTCGCCGTCCGCGGAAACGGCATCGAGCTGGTAGACCGAAGCACCGGTCAGGACCATCTGGCCGTGACGCGGAATCCGATGAGCACGGCGGCGATCGACCTGGGCCTGATCCCCAAGGGCCAGGACAGCAGCACGGCCACCACCTCCGGCGCGATTG
>CAYGZI010000013.1:0-22439 GCA_964354245.1 uncultured Planctomycetaceae bacterium | reverse complement strand
GTCGTCGTCAATGCCAGCGTCGAGAGCGAGTCGCTCGTCGCATTGGATCGGCGGACCGGCAAGGAGGTCTGGCGAGCCGGCGGGATTCGCGAGTCGTGGAACACGCCGATCCTGGTGCCGGTCGGAGACGGGACGGAATGGGCCGTGGCCGTTTTCGGGAAAGTGCTCGGCTTCGATCCCCGGACGGGCCAGCAGCTCTGGGAGTGCACGACCGGCATTAGCTGGTACATGGTGCCAAGCCTAGCGGCTGACCGCGACGTGGTCTACTGCACCGGCGGCCGGCAGGGCGCCGCGCTGGCCGTGCGCGCAGGCGGCCGCGGCGACGTCACGCAATCGCACCGGCTTTGGACCGCCCGCAAAGGATCCAACGTCACCTCGCCGGTCTTCTGCGAGGGACATCTCTACTGGGCCAACGAAAATCTCGGCATTGCCTACTGCGCGAACGCGAAGACCGGAGAGATGGTCTACGAGGAGCGGCTCGGCGGCGCCGGACAGATCTACGCCTCGCCCGTCGTTGCCGGCGGCCACCTGTACTACCTGACTCGCTCGGGTCGGATGTACGTATTGGCCGCACAACCGAAGTTCCAGCAAGTGGCGGTCAACGACCTCGACGACCGGTCTCGATTCAATGCCAGCCCCGCGGTCGCCGACGGTCGATTGTTCGTTCGGTCGGACAAATATCTCTATTGCATCGGCGCGAGGTAGCTAGTCGGAAATGCTGTTGCTAGCCAGCATCGCCTGAAGCGCCGCAACCGCCCCGCCGCCCGTGTTCGCGTACCGCGAGTACGCCAACAGATCGTCGAGCAATTCCTGCATCCGGCTGACCCCGCCGACGATGTGAGGCACCAGGTCCTCCGCGTTTTCGCGGAGGTGGCCGTCCAGACCGGCCACTTGCCCCGCCAGCTCGCGGGTCGTCTCCGAGAGCCTTTCCTTGGAACGGTACGGATCCGGCTCGTGCTTTCCTTCCGGCTGGTCGCTCTGCCCGAGCAAGCCCTTAGTGATGACCAGATTGCGGAACCATCTCAGCAGCGTCCCGCGGCTGATCGTGCCGGTAGGCCGGCCCTGGTCGGCAATGACGACCCGGCGGATCGTGACCCGGCAGAGGAACTCGTAAATCGTGCGGATCGGGGTGTCCTCTTCGTAGCAGATGACGTTGGGCTTCATCACCTCGCGGATCGGCCGGTGCCAGCACTCCAGGGAGACCAGCGCGGCCATGAGGTCCTTTTCCGAGAGGATCCCGGACAACTGGCCGTTGCGGTCGGCCACCGGCGCCGAGTTGATCCGCGAGCGGAGAAAGAACTCCGCCGCCTGGCCGATCGTGTCCTCCTCGCGCAGGCACGCCACCACCGGCGTCATCACGTGCCGCGCGGTGATCCCGCGGAACAGGCTCTCCTGGCTGCCGGACTTCTCCAGCTCCAGCTCGCTGGAATCGCAGAGCGATTCGAATCGCACCACGCGGTCGCGCCCGGACCGCTTCGCGCAGAGCAATGCCTGGTCGGCCTGGTCCACCAGTTGCTCGGCGGTCTGGGTATCGTCGTGGTTCTGGGCGGTTCCGAAGCTGCACGTGATCCGCAGCTCCTTGCCGCCCGCGGGAAGCACCAGCGAGGCGATCCGCTTGCGGATCCGCTCGGCCCACAGGGCGGCGTCGTGCTCCTTGGTTTCGGGCAAGAGCACGCAAAACTCCTCGCCGCCGTAGCGGCAGACCGCGTCGCTGGCCCGGCAACCCTCCTGCAGCAGGTTGGCCACGGTCTTGAGGATCGCGTCGCCGGTCGGATGGCCGTGGATGTCGTTCACCCGCTTGAAGAAATCGACGTCCCCCATCACGCACGACATGGGCAATCGCATCCGCTGGGCCCGGTGCCATTCTTTTTCGAGAATCTCGAAGAAGCTCCGCCGCGTCATCAGCCGGGTGAGCGGATCGGTGCGGGCCATCTCGTTCAGGCGCCGCTCCAGATCCAGCACGCGCGAGCCGGCCCGCAGCCGCGCCAGCAGCTCCCCCTGGTCGATCGGCTTGCGCAGGAAGTCGTCGGCGCCGACCTCCAGGCCCGCGATCTTCTCGGCCCGTTCCGCCTTGACCGTCAGGAAGAGGATGTAGACGTAATGGGGCAACTCGATCTGACGGACCCGGCGGCACAGCTCCAGTCCGTCCAGGCCCGGCATTTCCCAGTCCGTGATGAGGAAATCGGGGCACTCCCGCTCCAGCGCGGCCAACGCCTCCTGGCCGTCCCCGACCGGCTCCACCCGGTAGCCGGAACGCTCCAGCCACTTCGAGACGATCCGCAGCATGGCCGGATCGTCATCGACCAACACGACCCGAAGGGCGCGCGTGGCATCGGGGGCCGACGTCGGGTGCATGCCGGGCGCTTCCACGGGGCAATCGATCCAAGGTGCTCGGGTACAGTGCTGGGGAAGGACGGGACAGAGGGCCCAACGCGAAAGGCCCGCCACCAAAGTCCGTACCTGCCTCCCAGGGGACGGCCGCCTCGCGCGATCCGGCCTCCGCACTTCTGCTGAAGGGTAGCTTCTGGCGGGCGGGAATGTCGAACCGTCGCCGCGGGTTCGCGCCAGCACCCCGCCGGTCGAGGTCTTCGGGCTGCGCCGTCGGAAGATCCGGCACAGCCGGTATTATCGGGCCGCTTGCCGGCCTTTCGGCCTTTCGTGGTTTCGTGATTCCCTATAGTGTGTCGGGCCAGGTGCCGGCGGACGCGACTCCGACGCAGACTTGCACCCGGAGGGGCCCTTGGACAGAATGGATGTACCGCGGGCCGAGGTCTAAGGAGATGTCCATGGGAACCGTCTGCCTGGCGTGTTGTCTGCTGGCTGCGGCGCCCGACCCGTCGATTCAGACGGACGAGCCGAAGGCCGTCGTCTTCTCGGCTGCGATCCCCAACCCTCCCCCGCCGCCGCGGGTCCGGTCCGACGGGACCCTCGCGCTGGCTGAGGTCCCCGCCGATCTCAGAGTCCCGCGCAGGGACGAGCTGGGGTTTGCCAACCTTGCCCTCGGGCCGAAGGCCAGAGCGGCGGCCTCGTCGTTCCTGCCCGGCTACGCGATTCACCAGATCGGCCATCTCAACGACGGCCTGGCCGGCAACGGCCACAGTTGGATCAGCGCCGCGGATCCTTCGTGGGCCGAGATCGACCTGGGCGACGTCTATTGGGTCTATCGCGTGGCCTTCGGCAGCGATTCATCGCGGCGATACGATGACCGGGCCGCCGTGCAGTTCTCGATCCTCGTTGCCACCGAGCGCAACCAGGACTCGGCGGCCCCGACGTGGAAGGCGGTCTACCGGCACGCCGACGGCTCGCCGGTCCACGTGCGCCGCGAGTTTACGTTTAAGCCCGTCCAGGCCCGCTGGGTCCGCGCGGCGATCGACTCGACCAACTCCAGCCAGGCCCGCATCGACGAGCTGGAGGTCTTCGGCCAGAAGGACCCGATCCCCGCGGATAAGATCGGGCCGATTTCCGACGCAAAGAAGCCGGCCGTCCAGGCTGCCGGCGACGCCGCGGAGCAGTTGCGTTACGCCTTTCTCGGCGAAGAGCACGCGTGGCTGAAGACCTACGGCCGCGCGGACATCAGCCCGCGCCTGGTTCCGTACAACGGCCGCGTCAGGGAGTATCCGCGGCACGTGGGCGACGACCGGCTTCCGCTGGCGCCGCTTTCGAGTCCGCCCATACTCGACGGCAACCTGGACGACGCCTGCTGGGCCGCGGCCTCGCGCGGCGCGATCCGCGTCGCCAGCCCGGACGACTTCGACCGCGGCCCGCTGGTCACGTCCGCCGTGACGGCCGGCTGGCACGGCGACTATCTCTATCTGGCGATCGCGACGGACCGGCTCTTGAGCAGCCACGTGGCCGTCGTCTCGCGGGCCGACGGCGAAGCCTGCGGCATCGTGGCGATCACCGACAAGGGCCTGGTCTTCAACACGTATGGGCCCAAGAGAAACGACGGTGCGAAACTGAGCCAAGCCCCGCCGCTGGAAGGCGCGCTGGACCGGTCGCTGAGCCGCTTCGAGTTCCGCCTGCCGCTGGCGGCGTTTCCCGGCTGCAAGACCCGGGGGCTCCGCGTCGGGCTCGGCATGGGCGGCAAGCACACGGCCCGCGAAGGGCGGCCGGTCTGGTTCGACTTCTCGCCGCTGGCGATCGCCGAAGTCATGCCGTGCGTGAACCGCACGTTCAAGGTCCGCCTGGCGGCATCGCCCGGCGGGCAAGCGGTGAGCATCCGCGGAAATCTGCCGGAGCTGGCCGGCGGGCTTTCGCTCCAGCCGGGCCAGTCCAGAGTGGTCTCGATCCCCGCCGAGCGCGGCGCCATCGGGCCGCAGTACACGCTCAAGATCGTCGAAGCATCGGGCAGCCGCTACTTTTTGCACCTTTTCCGTTATGATCCCCTGGAGCGGACGCTGGGCCTCATGGAAGAGATGCTCGACCGCTTCGCCGCCAAGGGGTTGGAAGTTGCTAAGGAGCGGGAGCAGGCCGCGGCCCTGCGCAAGCGGCAAGAGGCCCTTTTGGCAACGGAACCTCAGTTGGCCGCCCAACGGCAGACGCTCTTTGAGGCCCGCGTGGCCAAGCGGCAGCTCCTCTTGCGCGAAAGGGAGCTGGCGCCGATCGAGAAGATCCTCTTCGTAAAGCGGCACGCCTACGAGCCGTCGCACAATTACAGCGTGCTCCTGGACGCCCCGTGGCGGCCGGGCGGAGGCGTCTATTGCCTCGAAATCCCCAGCCGCGACGGGCGATTCGAGCCGGCCGAGGCGCGGCTGACCGAGATGTTCTCCTCCGGCGCCGGCATCGCCCGCGACGCGGTCGCGTCGTTCGACGCCGGCCGGATCTACTTCGGCTACCGGCCGTCGCAGTCGGGCTATTTCCACCTGATGAGCATGGCCGCCGACGGCCGCGACGTGAAGAAGCTCACCGATGGCCCGTTCCACGACTTCTTCCCCTGCCCGCTGCCGGACGGCGGCCTGGCCTTCACCTCCACGCGGTGCCGCTCGCGGTATCTCTGCTGGCGCCCGCAGGCGTTCGTGCTCTTCCGCATGGATGCCGGCGGCGGGCAGATCGAGCCGCTCTCCTACGCCAACTTGAGCGAATGGGCCCCGTCGGTCACGCGCGACGGGCGGATCCTCTGGACCCGCTCGGAGTACCTCGACAAGGGGGCCGACTTCAGCCACACGCTCTGGCGGATCCGCCCCGACGGCACCCAGCCCGAGTTGGTCTTTGGCAACACGATCATCCAGCCCAACGGCTACGCCAACGGCCGCGAGGTGCCCGGCACGGCGGAAGTCTGCTGCACGCTGATCTCGCACTTTGGCGACCTGAACGGCCCGATCACCCTCATCGATACCGCCAAGGGCCGCTTCAATCCCAAGGCGATCCAGAGCATCACGCCCGAGGTCCCGTGGCCGGGGATGTGGCCGGACGAGGAGTGTTTCCGCGATCCGCTGCCGATCGCGCGGGACTACTTCTTGGTGTCGCACGCGCCGCGGCGGCAGTTCGGCCTCTACCTGATCGACCGCTTCGGCAACCGGGAAGTCCTGTACCAGGACATGCAGATCGGTAGCTTCTGTCCGACTCCATTGCGCGCGGCCGCGCCGCCGCCCGTGCTCGCGCCGCTCCCGCCGCCCGAGCGCGAGACGCCGGAGCAGCGCATGGGCCAGCTAGTGCTGGCCGACGTCTACCGCGGGATCGAAGCGACCGTGCCGCGGGGGACGATCAAGTATTTGCGCGTGGTTGAGGAGGTGCGGGCCGGACTCCAACAGGTTTCGACGGGCGAGTACCGCCGCGATCACGAGCCGTTCATGGAGTTCTATGCGGCCCCGGTCGACCTGGTGAGCGGCCCCTACGGCTGGCCGTCCTACGTGGCCAAGACGCCGTGGGGCCTGGTGCCGGTCGAGGAGGACGGCTCGGCGAATTTCTACGCCCCGGCGGGCAAGCAGCTCTACTTGCAGGCCCTCGACGGGGACCTGAACGAAGTGCAGCGCATGCGGTCGGTGGTCCAGTTGCAGCCGGGCGAGACGCGGAGCTGCATCGGCTGCCACGAGGACCGGCACCACGCACCGCCTGCTCGGGCGGGAATCGCCTTGCGGCGAGAGCCGAGCCCGCTCCAGCCGCCGCCCTGGGGCGCCGGCCCGCTGGCGTACCAGCAGGCCGTGCAGCCCGTGTGGGATCGCAAGTGTGTCCAGTGCCACAATGCCGGCGACAAGCAGAAGATCGACCTCAGCGGCACGCTCGACGCCAACCGCATCCCGGCCTCGTACCGGACGCTCGTCCAGCAGGGCTGGGTCCACGTGTTGGACTGCGGCTGGAACTCCGGCGGCAACGCGAAGCGCGAGCCGTATAGCTTCGGTACGTTCCAGAGCAGACTGTGGAAGGTGCTCGATGCCGGGCACTATGACGTCTCGCTCTCGCGCGACGAGATGCACGCGGTGAAGTGCTGGATCGACATGAACTGCCCGCTGTGGCCCGATTACATCGAGCGCCGGCTGCGCCCGGGACCGAAGTAGGCTGGGGCGAAGCCCCAGCTTTCTGTTGGTGAGGCCATCGAAGCCGGCTGGGGCGAAGCCCCAGCCTACCTGCTTGAACATTCCGGCCGCGGCGCTTGACACGGCCGCTTGCTCTTGTCACTGTGGTGGTCGTGCGGATCGAAGGGGGCGCTTTTTGGAGGTACTAGCCATGCAAGATAATACGGTCCACGCTCAAACGGACAACTCGCGGCGGAAGTTTCTCAAGTCCACCGGCGCGATCGCCGCCGCCGCGTATCTCGGCCATCCGTCGGCCAGCCACGCAAACGCGGAAACCCTTGCACTGAAGGGCGGCCCCAAGGCCGTAACCGCCCGCGATCCCGATGCCTTCGCCTGGCCGCGCTACGGGGCCGAAGAGGAGAAGGCCATGGTCGAGTTCGTCCGCCGCCCGGACTACTGGGGCCAGAACACGGCCTTCGAGCGGGCCTGGAAGGAGTTCACCGGGGCCCCGTTCGTCACGGGCCACGCCAACGGCACCAGCGCCCTGACGACCATGTACTATGCCCTGAACCTGCCGCCGGGCACCGAGATCCTGGTCCCCAGCTACACGTTCTTCGCCACGATTACGCCCATGCGGATCTGGGGTTACGTGCCGGTCTTCGTCGACGTCAATCCCAAGACGCTCAACTTCGACCTGGAGGACGCCAAGCGGCGCCTGACCAAGAACACCAAGGCCCTGGTGCCCGTCCATTGGTACGGGCTGCCGTGCGAGATGGATCACATCTGCGACTGGGCCAAGGAGAAGGGCCTTTTGGTCCTGGAAGATTGCAGCCACAGCCACGGGGCGAGCGTCAAGGGGAAGCAGGCGGGCTTATGGGGCGAGATGGCCGCCGCCTCCATGCAGCTCGGCAAGCCGCTGCCGGCCTGCGAGGGCGGCGTGGGAACGTACCAGTCCCGCGAGCACTACGAGCGGGCCACCTGCCTGGGCCATTACGAAATCTGCGGGCGATTGCCCAAGGAGAGCCGGTACGCCAAGTACGTGGAGACGGGCTTGGGCCTGAAGCTGCGGCTCAATCCCTTCGCCGCGGTGATCGCCCAATGCCAGCTCAAGAAGCTCGCGGCCAACAACAAGCTGATCGTCGGGCAGCTCCGGCGTCTGAACGACCGGCTGGCGCAGTTGCCGGGCCTGATCGAGCAGGCCCCGCGACCCGACATGGAGCGGACCTATTATGCGTGCAACACGTTCTTCGTCGACGAGGCGAAGGCCGGGATGTCGCGGGCGGCGTGCGTGAAGGCCCTGCAGGCCGAGGGCGTTTCGGTCAGGACGCACTCCTACGCGCTCCAGCACAAGCTGGCCCTGTATCACGAGGCGGAGTGGTGGCACCACAAGCCGGAGATTCCCGAGTCGCTCCCCGGCTCGGAGCTGGCCAACCGCACGGCGATCGCCATGCCGCCGTTTACCAAGGCGGTGCCGGAGCTGGTGGAGCAGTATGCGAAGGCGTTCGAGAAGGTCTGGGCCCACCGGGGGGAGTTGGGTTAGCCCCGGCGGCCACGCCGGGGCCCGATGAGGGATGAGGGCTGAAGCATGAGGGATGAAGGCCGCTTGCGGCTTAGCCGGACTGCTCTGAGCATCCTGCTTGCGTCGGCTGTCACATGGCTGCTGATTTGTGCCCCACTGCCGTCCCGGGCGGCCGGCGTGACTTTTCTCTGCACGTCGGACTCGCACTACGACGCCTATGAGAACGAAGACCGCAACCAGCGCAACCAGGAGACCATCGAGCAGATGAATCGGATCGCGAAGGTCCGTTGGCCGAAGAACCTGGGGGGCGAGCGGATCGACAAGCCCCGCGGCGTGGTCCTCCTCGGCGACGTCCTGGACGACGGGGATAAGATGTTCCGTGGCCTCAACCAGGGGGCCCGGCAGTTCCGCTACTTCGCCGCCGATTTCGGCCTGGACGGAACCGACGGCGTCTTGAAGTACCCGGTGTTCGAGGGCTGGGGCAATCACGACGGCCCGCCCGCCGGCCGTCAAAAGCACGCCTTCAGCTTCCAAGCCGAGTTGAAGTATCGCAACGCGATGCGGAAAGAGAAGGGCCTCGTCGCGAACCTCTCGAATAACGGACTGCACTACTCGTGGGATTGGGACCGCGTCCACCTGGTGCAGTTGAACCTCTACCCCGGGAGCGCGCCCCACCCCAAGACCCGCTATTCACCGGTGCATCACGACCCGCAGCGGGCCCTCGATTTTCTCAAGGCCGACCTGGCCGCGCACGTCGGCCGAAGCGGCCGGCCCGTGGTCCTCATGCACCATTACGACCTCCAGGGCACCGACTGGTGGCACAACGAAGAGCGCAGCACCTATTACGACGCCATCAAGGACTACAACGTGGTCCTCGTTCTCCACGGCCACACGGGCACGGAGGTCTATCGCTGGCGCGGCCTGGACGTGGTCAACGACGGCCAGACCGAGAAAGGGTTCTTCGTCGTGCAGATCACCGACGATCGCCTGCGCCTGGCCTATCGCGTCAAGGAGGGAGTCAAGACGACGAAGAACCCGGACAAGTCGATCACCAGGGAGTGGGGCGGCCGGTGGGGCTGGAAATGGCTGTTGGACAAAAAGCTCGACCCGCGGCCGCGGATAAAAGACCGCAGTCCGACGACGGGTCCGAACGGTAGGGCAGGGATTCACCGTTGCGCGCGGAAGGCGCAGGGGCTCTCTGACGACGGACTGGCGGGAATCCAGCGATCCTCTGAGGAGGCATGATGGCCCACAGCTTGGATCTTGACGCCTTGCGCAAGGCGGCAATGGCCGGTACAATACAGTGGCAACGGCACTCGCTGGAGCGCATGGCGGAACGCGGCATCGCCACGGCCGACGTCAAGCGGGTGCTGAGACAGGGGGAAGTGATCGAGGACTATCCCGACGCTTACCCGCTGCCAGCGGTGCTGCTGTTGGGCCGGTGTGGCGATCGCCATTTGCACGTGGTCGCGGCGGTGGATGGTGCCGCCGCAATGGTTTACGTCATTACGGTTTATGAACCGACGCTGGAGCACTTCGAGCCCGATTTCCGAACGAGGAAGAAAAGATGAAAGAGAACGACACGGGCATGTGTCCTATCTGCAAAGGCACCAGACGGCCCGGCACGACGACGTTTACGGCGGACCTCGGGTTTGGCGTGGTGGTGATCCGCAACGTGCCGGCCTCCGTTTGTTCCCAGTGTGGGGCGGACTGGATCGAGGATCCAGTCGCCCAGCGCATCGAGCACTTGGTGGAAGAGGCCCGCTCCAAACGCAGCCAGGTGGAAGTGGTGGCGCTTTCCTGAAGGCTGCCGGATCTTGCCAAGCCAGAGAGGCAGGAAATCCGCGCAACCCGTGAAACATTGAACCAGGAGTCGCAATGATGAAACCGGCCCGAGTGATGTTCTTCACGTACTTCGCGTTCTGCGGCTTAGCCGCCCACGCGGCCGGCGCCGAGTTGCAGGTCTGGACAATCGCCGAGACGCGGCGCGTCCTCCGCGAGGACCTGCAGGAGATAGTAATTCGATCAGGACGAGGGGATGAGGTACGCCTTGCCGCTGCCAAGAATGAATGGGAGGGCTTTCAGATCCTGGTGCGCTCCGAAGGGCCGGTCAAGGGCATCCGCATCGAGCCAGCCGATCTGGCCGGGCCCGACGGGGCCGTGTTCCGCGCGGCCGACGCCCGATTGTACCGTCAGCACCAGATCCACCTCACCGAGCCTACCTATCGCAATGCTGAGTTCAAGGCGAGCCGGTCACCTCAGCTTGAGCACCCTTTGATCAAGCCTGCGTATCTCCAGGACCGATTGCCCGGCTGGTATCCCGACCCGCTCATCCCGGCCGCTGATCCGCTCACCGGCAAGCCGCTCTCCGGAGCGCGGTTTACCGCGATGCCATTTGACTTGCCGGCCAACGAGACGCACGGCTTCTGGGTCGATCTCTACGTGCCGCCCGACGCCAAGCCGGGACTCTACCACGGCACGTACCGGGTGACTTGGGCCGAGGGAAACGGCCAGAAGGCCCGCGAATTGCCCGTCAGCATGACGGTCTGGGATTTCGCGCTCCCGCAGGTGCCGACGATGGTGACCGCGTTCGGCTCGCCGGCCGAGCGGATGCGGAGCTACTACCGCAGGCGGGCCAAGGACGGCAAAGAGGAAGAACGGGCGGATTGGGATGCCGTGGACGCCCAATGCGCCCAGTTGCTCAGCGAGCACCGCTTTGATGCCACGCCCTCCACCAGGCTTGCTCCCGAGCGGCAGCCCGACGGCACCTTCCGCATTCCCGAGGAGCAGATCCGGCAGCTCCGCGAGTTCGTGGACCGGTACCACGTCAACGCCATCCAGACCGTTCACCCGCGAAGCGCGGTGAAGGACCCGGAGAAGGAGCGGGAGCGGCTCCACGCCTGGCTCAAGGCATGGGACCAGGCGGCCAAGGACCTGGACCGGCCCGTCCTCTTCTTTACTTATCTCCTGGACGAGCCGAACGACGAGAAGGCGTACCGCGAGGTGCAGACCTGGGGCCGGGCGATCCGCGCGGCCAAGTCGGCACTGAAGGTAATGGTGGTCGAGCAGACCAAGACGCAGGACGCGGCGTGGGGCGACCTCTACGGGGCCGTGGATATCTGGTGCCCGCTGTTCTGCCTCCACGACCCCGAGACGGCGGCGCAGCGTCTGGCCCTCGGCGAGTCGATCTGGACCTACACCGCCCTGTGCCAGGGCAAAGAGCCGAGCCCCTGGTGGCACATCGACTATCCCCTGCTCAACTACCGCGTGCCCGCGTGGATGGCCTGGCGATACCGGATGACCGGCCTGCTCTACTGGGGCGGGATGTCCTATTGGGACCGCGTGGACGACCCGTGGACCGACGCGCGGACCTTCGGCCGCAAGCCGGACGAGAAGAAGGGCCCGATCTACAACGGCGAGGGAACGATCGTCTATCCGGCCCGGCCCGCCGGCTACGACGGCATCGTCCCCAGCCTGCGATTGAAGGCCCTGCGCGACTCGATCGAGGACTACGAGTACATGGCGATCCTCGAGCGCAAGGGGTTGCGGGCCGAGGCCGAGAAGATCGTGCTGCCTTTGACCGACTCGTTTTTCCGCTGGGACCCGAATCCGGCGAAATACCAGGAGGCGCGGGCGAAACTGGCGGCGCTGATCGTCGGAGGGCGAAAGCAATAACCGCCAATCGCGAGAAATCCGAAGCGCGAAATCCGAAACAAATCGAAAGCTCAAAATCCGAATGTAACAGATCGTCGGTTTGCGTGTTTTGGGATTCTCGTTCTTGGTCATTGGGATTCGTTTCGGATTTCGGGCTTCGGATTTCGAGTTTCTCTGCAAACTATCAGGAGCAAACACATGGGCAAGATTTCCGTCGGGATGAACCTGGAGGCGATCCGCCGCCACGAGAAGCCGTTCGAGTGGGGCGTGGATCGGGCCAAGGAGCTGGGCTTCGAGTACATCGAGCCCATGGTCCACTGGGGCCGCGAGCTGATGAGCGAGGCCCTCTACTACCACACCGTCTCGATGTGGGACGATCCCTTCCGCATCCGCCGGGCCGTGGAGAAGGCGGGACTGAAGCTATCCGGAATCCAGGCCCACGGTCCCTTGTGCCGCCCCGACGTCCACGGCGACTACATCAAGCAGGCAATCCGCTATGCCGCGGAGTGCGGCGCCCCGGTGGTCAACACCGACGAAGGGATCAAGGCCCCGTGGACCACGGAAGAGGAAGACTTCGTGCTCATGCGCTACATGCTCCACGAGGCCGCGGCAATGGCCGAGCCCCGAGGGATCAAGATCGGCCTGGAATGCCACGCCCAATACTCGAAGACGCCCGACGGGCTGGACCGCATCTACAACCTCGTGAAGTCCCCGGCCATCGGCATCAACCTCGACACCGGCAACGCCTACCTGGCCGGACAAGACCCATACCCATGGCTGGAGCGCGTGGTCGATCGCCTGGTCCACCTCCACGCCAAGGACATCTCGGTGGAGCACTCCGACGCGGAGCGCGGCAAGGTGACGGGCACGCCGGTGGGCTGCGCCTGCGGCGACGGCGTGATCGACTGGGCCCGCGCGATCTCGATCGTGCGCAAGTGCCCGCGGGACATCGTCTTCTCGGTCGAGTGCGGCTCGGTGGACCAGGCGGCGCGGAGCATCGACCACCTGCGCAAGCTGCTGGGGAAGTAGTTGCTCTTGGAGGTGGCGTTGTAGTTGTAGGGTGGGACAAGCGCAGCGCAGTCCCACCGGTGGTGACGAGGCCGGGTTATGGTGGGACTGCGCTGCGCTTGTCCCACCCTACGGATCCTACGGATCCCTTGCCACGCGGAATCCGCTGAAGCGGTCGCTCTGACCCGCGGCGCGCATGAATCGGAACGCGCTCCGCGTTGACTTGCGGTTCCCGAAGAGGTCCATGCTCCGGACCACGCGGCTGTTCCCGCTCTCGGGACCGGCCGGGTCCTGCGGAGGCGACGCGGCGTAGTAGCCGTCGTCGTACCAATCGGCGCACCACTCCTCGGCGTTCCCGTGCACGTCGTAGAGGCCCCAGGCGTTCGGTTTCTTCCGACCGACCGGATGGGTCTCGCTCTGGTCGAACCAGGCGTACTCCGCCAGCTCGGCGCGGTCGTCGCCGAAACTGTAGGCCGTGCTGGTGCCCGCGCGGCAGGCGTATTCCCACTCCGCCTCGGTCGGCAGACGGTACGTCTTGCCCTCCTGCTTCGACAGCCACTTGCAGAATGCGTCCGCGTCGTTCCAACTGACCCGGACTACCGGATGATCGTCCTCCTGCGTGAATCCCGGATCGCGCCACGTGGGCCCGCCGGGGGTGCCTTCCGCGTCGGTGCGGTGCGCGGTGGCGTCGACGAACTTGCGGAACTGGCCCACGGTGACTTCGTGGATGCCGAGGTAAAACGGCCTGGTGATCTGGACGCGGTGCTGCGGCGTCTCATCTCCGTCGGCGTCGGGGTCGGGGTCCGGAGGGCCCCGGGAGCCCATCGTGAACTCGCCCTCGGGAATCAGCACGAGCTTTATTCCGATCTCGTTGTTGATCTCCTTGGGGATCTGGCCGGCGGCGCGCGGCGTGGGAGTCGGGGCCGCGTTCGCCTCGGCCGGGGTCTTGCCCTCGGCCGGGGTCGGAGCCGGTTTCGCCGTCTCTAGGTCTGCCGGAACGAGGACCACGCGGAAGCCGGTCAGATCGCTATTGTCCGGGGCGGCGAAGGACCGGAACGCAGGGCGGACTACCTTGCGCGGGCTGGCCGCCGAGCCGCCCCGCAGCACGCGAAACATCCCCAAGGCGGGCCCTTGCGGGTCCGTCTCCTCCCCACCCGCGTAGGAGTCTGCATACCGGTCTTGGCACCATTCGGCGACATTGCCCAGCATGTCGTACAGGCCCCAGGCATTGTGCTGTTTGCGGCCGACGGGATGGGTCTTCTGCCCGGCGTTTTCCTCCCACCAGGCGTATTGTCCCACGCCCGCGGCCTCGCCGCCGGAGCCGAGCAAGGCCGTGTCTTGGGCGCGGCAGGCGTATTCCCACTCCGCCTCGGTCGGCAGGCGATACTCCCGGCCCTCCTTCTTCGACAGCCACCCGCAAAACGCGACCGCGTCGTCCCAGCTTACGTAGGCCACGGGGTGGTCGTCGGTCTGTTGGAAGCCCGGGCTCTCCCACGTCTCCTGGCGGCCGCGGCGCTGCGCATCGGTTCGATGACCGGTCTCATCGACGAACCGGCGGAACTGGCCCACCGTGACCTCGTGGACCCCGAGGTAGTAGGGCTTGGTGATCTTCACCGGGTGCCGCGGACTCTCGTCAGGAAGCGCCTCCGCATCGGAGTCCTCCGAGCCCATGCCGAACTCGCCGGCCGGGATGAGGACGAACTCCATGCCGATTTCATTCGTCACCTTCTCCCGCCCGGGGAGAGCGGGGCCGGGCCCGGGCTGGACACGGCCTGCCTCCTCGCTGGAGGCCACCAGGGCCGATGCCAGCTTGGAAAGCCCTGCCACCAACGGCGGAACCGCGAACACCAGCACCACGGCCAGCGATGCCATTGCCAAGACGCGAAAGAAACCGTGCAAGATGGCGTTCTCTTCGCCGGCTGCCAGGCGCAGAAGTCCGTCCACGCGCCGCACGCCCCCCACCCCCCAGCCAAAGACCGCCCGGGGGCAAGCAGCCGCCAGGCGCAATCCGCGGCTGGGGAAGCGACGGATCGGCGGCAGCGTGACGTGGGCAAGCCACCTCAGCCAGCGATAGAGCCGGCCGGGGCGCCCGGGCCTTTGGCGGGGCGGCAACACAAGGTCGGCTGCGTCGATCAGCAGTTGCCCGTCCGGCCCGAGCACCTCCTCAAAGAACAGCGCTTCAGGATCCGGCGGCGCGGCCGGTTCCGCTCCGGTCGGCGCACCTCGCGCCTTTGGGGGAGGCACAACCGGCGGCGGGGCCACGGGTGGAGGATGGCCATGCCACCCGCCAGGTGTAACATGCGCGGGGATCGGCGGGGGAATCGTGGGAGCCGCTGTCGGCGGCACCGCGCCGTCGGCTGAAGGTACAGACACGACCTCCACGATCAGGGTGGGGGTGGTTTCTCCCAATAAGGGGGGCAAGTCCTCTCCCAAACCGACGATGATCGGGACCGGCAACACCTCGTCCGAGGCGCCGTCCCGGATCTCGGTCCTCCACGGGCTGGGCTTGGGCTGCCGGTCATCCGTGCCGGCGGTGACCGCGCGCCGAAGGGCCGCCAACGCCGCGCCCACGTCCTTCAAGAGCCGTTTTGCATGGGCGGCGACCTCCTCTTGCGGACTGATGACGAACTGCTTGAGGTGCTCGTGCCGTTTGCTCGCCGCCTCTCGGATCTTCTTCAGGTCGGCCTCATCCGGGTCCACGCCCAGCAGTTCGCGATGGCTGGGGGGCCTGCGCTCGGGCGGGATCTTGAACCATTCCCAGTATGGATCGAACGGCATATCTCCTCATTGTGCTGAGGGGCCACGTATGATACAAGTGATACTATGAACGTCGTGGGCATCGATCTGGGGACCAGCATGTCGGTGATCGCCAGGCTGGACCCCACCGGCGCGCCGGTCACCATCGCCAACAGCCTGGGCGACCCGCGCACGCCGAGCGTCGTCTACTACGACGACAAGAACCGGAAGGCCGTCGTCGGCCAGACCGCCAAACGCCGCGCCCCGAACGAGCCGGAGCGGGTGGCCGCCTTCGTCAAGCGGGAAATCGGCTCCAAGACCTATTCCCGCACGGTGGATGGCCGGACGTTCCGCCCCGAGACCCTCTCGGCCATCGTCCTCCGCAAGCTCAAGCAGGACGCGGAGCGCAAGATCGGGCCGATTTTCAAGGCGGTCATCACCGTGCCGGCGTATTTCGACCACGGCCGGCGCATGGCCACGCAGGACGCCGGACGCATCGCCGGACTGGAGGTGGTGGACATTATCAACGAGCCCACGGCCGCCGCCCTGTCCTACGCCGCATTGCAGGCACAACATGCCGAAGGCGCCCGCAAACAACTCCTCGACGTCCCCGGCGGCCAGATGACCGCCCTGGTCTACGACCTCGGGGGAGGCACCTTCGACGTGACGCTGGTCGATCTGCGGGCCAGGCGGTTCCGCACGCTGGCGACCGACGGCGAAGCGGAGCTGGGCGGCAAGGACTGGGACGAGCGGATCGCCGCGTACCTGGTCGGCCAGTTCGTCCAGCAGTTCGGTTTCGACCCCACCCAGACCGACGCAAGACTCCGCGAGAAGCTGCAAGGGCTGGTCGAAGACGCCAAGATCCAATTGAGCGATTTCGACCAGGCCGACCTCGAGTTCGGCCACGCGCAGCAGGTGCTCCGCCGCGTGTTGACGCGCGACGAGTTCGAGCACATGTCGGCCGGTCTGCTCGAAAGCACCCGCATGACCACGGAGAACCTCCTCGACAAGGCCGAGTTGGGGTGGGAGAAGATCGACCGCATCCTCCTGGTCGGCGGCGCCACGAAGATGCCCATGGTCAAGAAGCTTCTGGCCACAATGAGCGGCAAGGTCCCCGACGACTCGCTGGATGCCGATCAGGTTGTGGCCCAGGGAGCGGCCATCTACTCGGGAATCTGCGCCGCCAAGGACGACGACTGCGAGCTGATGCTCCCGGAAAGCGTGATCGAGGAGCTTCGCCAGATCGAGCCGATAATCCACCGCAACGCCCACAGCCTCGGCGTGGCGGCGTACTACGGGGACGTCAAGAAGAACTTCCACTTGATCCCCAAGAATACCGAGCTGCCCGCGGCCATGAGCCAGGTCTTCTACACCCACCGCTCCGGCAAAGCCTCGCTGCACGTCCAGGTCTTGGAGGGCGAGGCCGAAGAGCCCGAGCACAATATCCAGGTCGGCGAGTGCCGCATCACCGGCCTGCCTCCGGAGCTTTCCCAGGGCTCGCCGGTCCAGGTCCGGCTGGCCTACGACGGCAGCGGCCGGATCACGGTGATGGCCTTGGACATGACGTACGGCCGGTTCGCCCAAGCGGTGATCGAGAACCACAACCGCTTGACCAAGGAGCAGATCGAGCGGGAAAAGAAGTTCGTCGACAGCCTGGAGATTCAGTGATCCGGGCGGAGGGGGTTGGGTCCATGGTCTTCATCATGCAGTGCGGCAATTGCCATCGGTTCATGATCATGGAGGACGAATGGTGCGGCAGCGACATGGACTGTCCGCTGTGCGGGGGGGCGATTCACCTGGACGCCGTGGCGCCGCCGAGCCAGGGCGGCGAGCCTGCCGCAGCCCAGCAGCCGCCGGTGTTGAAGGCGCGGCCGAGCACGCCGCGGCAGTGAGGCGCTCGTTGCCACGCGTTGGCGGTCATGCAAACCGGCTTCCAGTTCGACGTCTTCCTTAGCCACAGCGCCAAAGACAAGCCTGTCGTTCGCCCGCTCGCCGAGCGCCTCCGCAACGACGGGCTGAAGGTCTGGTTCGATGAGTGGGAAGTCCCCTCGCGCGCGGAAGCGGGAGAGGGCGTCCGTAGGGCGGGTGAGGGTCGTGGGCAGAACCTCGGGGCGCGAAGATGGAAGAGGCCCTAGTCAACAAAGGCAGACACCATGACCACACCAAACATCTCATTTAGTCATCCGCACGACCATTTCAATCTTCGTCACACTGCGGTGATCCCGAACACCTGTTTCGTGCTGATGCCGTTCGACACCAAATTCACGATCGTTTGGGATACGATACAGGAAGCCCTCGACGGGTTGATGGTGTGCAAACGGGCGGACGATATCACGCTGGAGCAGTCGATTCTGGAACGGATATTGAACGGGATCAGAGCCGCCGAACTCATTATTGCGGACCTGTCCGGAAGAAATCCAAACGTCTTCTACGAACTTGGAATTGCACATGTCCAGACCAAGAGCGTTCTTCTCATTGTGCGAAACATCAACGATGTCCCGTTCGATCTGAGGCATCTCTATTGTCACACCTATGATCCGCATTCTCGCGATGGCCTCGACCGACTCGCAGATACTGTTCGCAAGGCGGCCGAGGATGTCAGAAAGAGAAACGTACCCGAGATGCTTGAGGGTGCACAGGCCAGGACAAGGCAAATCGTCGACTACATGGAACGGGAACTGTCGATGCCCGAACGGCTGAACCAGATGGTGATCAGAATCCAGGCCGGTTTCACGTCCCTTGGCAACCTGGGGTATCCCAGCCATAACGACCCCGTGAAGCGAGCCTACGGCGAGTTGCTTCTGCAGGAGTGCGACAACCTCGTGAAAATGATAGAGAAGGGTGCCACGCTTCAGGCAGTCATCTTTCCGCCTGTCGGGCCCTGTAAGGCCAACTCGCGTTGGTGCCAGAGGTATGCCAAGCTTCTGGCGTTCTTGGAGGAGAGAACGGATCTGTCGGATCGTTGCGAGTTCGCAGTCGCAACGGAGGAAGGCCCGAACCTGTTCTTCTTCGGAGAGGACATCCTGTTTGAAGGCCACAAGACGGGCATCGAGGCCGGTTATGGCTGGACAATGGTCTATACGGACAAGCGTCTCCTGAGAACGCGCCTGACGATTTTCGACATGTTGTTTCAATCCGCCCGACGACACACACTCCTCAACTACAGACCGAAGAAACTAGTTGCCGAGGACCGCGACACATTGCGTCGTGCGGTGATCAAGGCTGTGGAACTGGCGAGAGACGGAAGGCGACCTCGCCGGATTGGGGTCAAGAAACCTCGCAACGCGCCAGTCCATCCTCCGGACTGAGACAGTATGGCGCGGCGGTACGTACGCTTCGTCCCTAATGCACACCGAACGACATCGAGCTGTGACCGACACTTTTCAATACGACGTCTTCCTCAGTCACAGTGCGAAGGACAAGTCCGTCGTTCGTCCCCTTGCCGAGCGGCTTCGCCAGGACGCGCTGAAGGTTTGGCTCGATGAGTGGGAGATCAAGCCCGGCGACAGCATCCCGGCCAAGATCGAAGAGGGCCTGGAGCACTCCCGCGTCCTCGTGCTCTGCATGTCCGCCAGCGCCTTCGCCTCCGATTGGGCGCAACTAGAGAGCCAGACCTTCCGCTTCCGCGACCCGCTCAACCGCGATCGCCGCTTCATCCCCCTCCGTCTCGACGGCGCCCCCATCAAAGGCTCCCTGGCACAGTTCCTGTACGTCGACTGGCGCCCGGAGGACCGCGAGCAGGAGTACGCCAAGCTCCTCAAAGCCTGCCGGGATCCAGGAAAGTGGCCTCCGTTCTCGAATAACAGCAAGCCGAATGCGAACATGGTCACGCACGTTGCACGGCTCATTGGCGCTCGGCGAAACGAATGGAACAGGCTGCGAACCGACTTCGAGACCGAGGCACGGAAGTACCACGACGTCAGAATGTCCATCTTCTATGTCGACAAAGACATGCCGACACCGCAGCAGGTATTTCCTCACCCAAACCATACGATCAGTCTCTGGCAGTACTATGGCTCAAGTCAGTCGGCGGACATAGTCGGTCGCCTCTCTTCGGAAACGCTGACTGATTTCGGCGTATCGGGCGCCGAGCTTAGCGCGTTCGCATTGGTGATTGGCCAGCAGACCAACCTGTTTTGCAGAATGGCGACACGAGCGGGCAGCCTCGTACCGGATCAAGTCAATCACATTATCACTGGGGACATCGCGCAGAAGTTTGCAGTTGCCTTCCGACCGGGAAAGCCAGTTCTCGTCGCAAACAGCAATCCGATCGCGAAGTGGCTGAACTTGATGCTCGTGGCGACCACAATCTCCCACCCTGCGCGGTTCAAGAACGGAGCACTCACTGCCGATCCGTTCGCCGCGTCGCTCACCGTATTCGACTACTTCCGTCTCGATGAATAGCGAACGGACATACGGCGCCCTTCCGTCTCGTGAGTTCTATCTCCTACCTTCCGTTGGCGCTCGCCACCTGTCCTTCTGCGACTCTCGCCGCCGGCGGGATAGGCTCTTGGGCCAAGGCTAACCGCGTTGCCTTGCGCGATCTGGAAGGGGACCATTGGTGGCGGCGCTAGCCCTTCCGCCTCCTGTCTCCTGACTACTGTCTCCTATCTCCTGCCTTCCCCGTCCCTCTACCTCTCCTTCTCCGACTCCCGCCGCGTCTGGTCCCGCACGGACCACACGATCAAGGCTATTGGAACGGCATACCGGACGGCCACCCAGAGGAGCAGGAGGAACTGCCGGCTGTTGACCGCATAGTGGAGCTCCGGCAGCAGTCCCCAATAAGGGATGAAGCAGTACGCCCCGGCGGCCAGCGCCGCCCAGGCCGGACCGGTCTTGTCTTGCTTCAGGATCAACACGCCCCCGACGGCCATCGCCACTGCCAGTGCCGCCTGGGCGATGCGGTGCGCGGTCTGCCCGAAGAACAGACCCACCGGCGGCTCCTGCGAAATCGCGTAGACAAACGCCAGGGCCGCCAGCGCCCCGTAGGCCGCACCCGCAAGCCCGACGGCCGCTCGCCAAGGGTCGCGTTTCAGAAGGCGAGGCACGTCGATCTTGGCCAACCTCGCCACACCCGACCACCAAGACGCGGGCGCACCGGCCGCTTTAGCTGGCTCGCGCCGTCTGGTGGCGCGGGCGGTTTCGGGCTCGCGCGATGTCCGGGCTGCCGCGGTTGGCTCCGGAGGCGGCTCGGCGGGCGCCGACGCGGGGCTCTCCGGCGGCTGTTGCGGCGGTCCCGCCGGCGCGGAGGGCCCCAGCGCGCGGTTCACTTCGTCCTCCCACGACGCGTCCCCCTCGGCGGGTTTGGGCCCCGGGACTTTCATCGCGGCCCCGCACCTGCACTTGGCCTGCTTCCCGGCCATGCCGTCGCGGACTTCGTAGACCTTGCCGCAACCGGGACAACGCAGAGTGATCGGCATCGTTCTTGTCCTGTGCGGGCTCGTGATTCGTGTCTGTTGCGGAAGAGGCTGTAGGGTGGGACAAGCGCAGCGCAGTCCCACCAGAAGTTGGCCAATCGTCCTCGGTGGGACTGCGCTGCGCTTGTCCCACCCTACAAACTTTGTAAACGACCGTTCCGGGCGCGTCAACGTGAGTCGGAGGGTTGACACCCTGATGATAAACGCGGATACTTCAGGCCGGGCGGCCGTTCCACATCATCAATACGAGATGATGAACCGTCCGATTGCGGTCATCTTCGACATGGACGGCGTGCTGGTGGACAGCTACCGCGCGCACGCCCGGAGCTGGCAGGTCATGGCGGCCGAGTGGGGCTGCACCATGACCGGGGCCCAGTTCGACGCCACGTTCGGACGCACGAGCCGCGAGATCATCGCCGCCCTTTGGCCCGACGCGGAGCGCAGCGAGGAGGAGATCGCCGCCATGGACGCGCGCAAGGAAGCGGCCTTCCGCAGAATCCTCGCCGCCGATTTCCGCCCCATGCCGGGCGTCGACCGGCTGCTGCACGCGCTGTTCGAGGCGGGCGTGCCCATGGCGGTCGGGTCGTCCGGCCCGCCGGAGAACGTCGATTTGGTCCTGAGTCTCCTCGGCAAGCGGCCCTGGTTTGCGTCGATCGTCACCGGGATGGACGTGACCCGCGGCAAGCCGGACCCGCAAGTCTTCCTGCTTGCCGCACATCGGCTGGGCACTGCGCCGCAGCGGTGCGTGGTGGTGGAAGACGCCCCGCTGGGCATCATGGCGGCGAAGGCGGCCGGCATGGCCAGCGTGGGCCTGGCCAGCACGGGCCGCGCCCGCTGGATGCTCACCGACGCGGATCTCGTGATCGACACGCTGGAGGCACTTTCAACGCGGCGCCTACGGCAACTCATTGAGTGGCCTGCAAGCTCGCCTGGAACCTGTTAGGGTTGCGGTGTTGTGATGAAGACATTGGAGTGGCGTTCACAACATGGACATTCCCAATCGCTTTCAAGAAACGGAAGCGCGAGCATGACGAGACCCGGAACGGTGATGAGGACGATAGCCCCATGGTCCGAGAAGCCCGCCATTCCACGAGTTCTCGGGGGTCTTGAAAGACGAGATGGCAATCTGGGACTGCCGCGGTACAGGTTGGGGATGCTGCCCGGCCCGACAACGGGCAACTCAGATTCCGAATGTTTTCTCGGATAGTGGCGGGTGGGATGTTCGCAGTCCGGTTGGCGGTCTGTCTTAGCAGTCCGTTGCGCGTTAGGCGGAAACTGCCTATCACGCAGAGAAGGCGTTGCAATACAGCAACTCCCTGCTAGTTTGACTGTATCTGGATTGCGAATCGACTCAACTGGGTATCCTGCAACAAGTTGGCGATGCTAGCATGGGACGCCACGGGACGCACTTCTTGTGGTGATGGCAGGGATGCTAGCTTGGGTATTCCTCGACGAATCCTGGAAACCACGGCGGAAGCGGGCAAACACGGCAAGACCCCTGCATTGTTTTGGTGTCGACGTTACTTCAACCGCCGAAGGGAGTTGCGGCGCTCTGAGAACGGATACAGTCAAACTAGAATGTGACTTGCGAAAAGTGCCTGCCTGCGCGTTAGGCCGCATATCTGACGCCTACAAGTTATTGGCAGAAACTCC